>CAZZIL010000341.1:0-2961 GCA_964654265.1 uncultured Gammaproteobacteria bacterium
TTCGGGGCTTCCGCGCCCGGCGGGGAGCTGTACGAGCACTTCGGGATCACTCCCCGGGCGGTTGCCGACCAGGCCCGCCGGCTCCTGGGGGACTGACCGCGGGACTGGCCGCGGGGCCGGCTCCGCGGCCGCGGAGCCGGCGCAGCAGCCGGCCGTCGAGCACCACCAGCCCGGCCAGGATCACGAAGAACCCGGCGATCTCGCGCGCCTTCAGGAACTGGGAGAGCACCAGCGCGTCCAGTGCGGTGGCGACGATCGGGACGATGATGGTCGCCAGCATCAGGTTCGACGCCCCCGCGCTGTGCAGGATCCTGAAATAGAGCAGGTAGGCCCCGCCGGTCCCGAAGATCGACAGCCCGATCACGCACACGACGATCTGCGTGCTCAGCCTGAACTCGCCGAAGTCGCCGGCGAGCAGGGTCATCGGCCCCAGGATCGCCGCCGAGAAGGCGAGCATGCAGGTGGCCGTGACAGCCTCCGGAAGGCCCTTGAGCCTCATCTTCCCCCACGCCGCCGCAAGCGCGTAACTCAGGCCGGCGCAAAGCATCAGCACCTGGCCGAAGTCGGCCACCGACACCTGAAGCACGTGTTGGACGCCGACAACCACGACGACCCCGGCGATCCCGACCAGGATGCCCGCGAGGCGGTTCGCCGTGAGCGGCTCGTCGCGCAGGAGGATCGCCGCCACCACCACCGAGAAGAACGCCGTGACCGAGTTCAGCACCGCGGCGAGTCCGCCGGTGATGGTGAGCTGCGCGTAGCCGATCAGCGTGAACGGCACGACGTTGTTGAGCACGCCCATCACGGCCAGGGAGCCGAGCGTCGGGAGGTCCCGGGGGAACCGCTGCCGCCGGGCGACGCAGAACAGCACCAGCACGGGAAGGGTCACCGACACGCGCAGGAAGGCGACCAGGAACGGGGGAAGCTCCTCAAGGAGCACCTCGGCGAAGATGAAGCAGCTCCCCCACAGGCAGGAGAGAAGGAGGACCAGCCCCCAGTTCAGCAGCGACACGGGACGGCCCCGGCGTGCCGCGCACCCGCGCCGGCAGGCGCCGGGCTATAATGGGCGGGCAACGGGGACAAGATGGGAGACTCGGAAAGCGACATTCTACAAAGGGCCGCCAAGCGCGGGGCCGAGATGGGCCTGGAGTACGCGGGCGCGCTCACCCCGGACGAGGCGCACCGGCTGGCCCAGGAGGCGGGGGGGCGGATTGTCGACGTGCGCACCGTCCCCGAGCTGCAGTACGTCGGGCAGGTCGACGGGGCCGTCCTGGTGCAGTGGCAGGTCTATCCCGACATGGGGGTGAACGAGAGGTTCCTGGAGGAGCTGGAGCGCCAGGTCCCGAAGGACAGCGTGACGATGTTCCTGTGCCGCAGCGGGGTGCGCTCGCACCACTCGGCGACGCTGGCGACGCAGGCCGGGTGGTCCAGGTCCTACAACATCCTTGAGGGGTTCGAGGGCGACCTCGACGAGAACGCGCACCGCTCGGCCACCAACGGCTGGAAGCGCCGCGGGCTTCCTTGGAAGCAGAGCTGACCGAATCCGGGCGCCCGCGCCGGGCCGCCCTGCCCTACACCCAGTAGCTGGTCGTCGTCATCACCCGGCCCGCCAGCCGCATCATTCCCCGCACCGGGAACGGCAGGTCGGCGGCGCCCATGCCCTCGGCCTGCTCGGCGTGGGCGGTCTCGTCGATCTCCATCTGGCGGACGATCGCCCGGCTCTTCGCGTCCTGGGCCGGCAGCCTGTCGGCGTGCCCCCTGAGGTGCTCGGACACCTGCCGCTCCGTCTCGGCGACAAACCCCAGGCTGACCCGGTCGCCCAGGATCGCGGCGCCCGCGCCGACCAGGAAGGACCCGGCGTACCACAGCGGGTTCAGCCGGCTCTCCCGGCCGCCGAGCTCGTGCACCCGCCCCGCCGTCCAGGCCAGGTGGTCGATCTCCTCGTCCGACGCCTCCTGAAGGGCCTCCGCGGTCCCGGGGTCGCGCGCGAACAGCGCCTGCGCCTGGTAGAGGGCCTGCGCGCACACCTCCCCGCAGTGGTTGACGCGCATCAGCGCCGCCGCGTGGCGGCGCTCCTGGTCGTCCATGCCGCCCTCCTCGACCGTCTCCGACGGGCTCGGCCGTTGCGCCACCGCCGGGGTGAACACCGTCCGCGCCGCGTTCTCCAGTATGTCGAGGAACCTCTCCCCCCGCTTGCCTTCCATGCCAGTCTCCGTGTGCCGACCCGATTATAGGGGTCGGGCTGGGGATCACGTTTCGGCGCGAAGGAGGCCGGAGAGGAACGACACCGGGTGGCGGACGTCCATCCCGATTCCCCTCTCCTCCAGACCGGCCCGGATGAACATCCCGCACCCGTAGTTCGCGGTGAGCAGCGCCGTTGGCGCCGGGGCCGCCTCGCCCGCCTGCCGCGCGATGTCGTCAAGCAGCGTCGCCCGAAGCTCACCGGCAATCCCCGGGCTGTGCACGTGGTAGCCGCCGGCGGCGCCGCAGCACTCCCGGGAGTTGCGCAACCGGACGACCCGCAGCCCGGGCACGCGCCGGAGCAGCTCCTCCACCGGGGGACGCTCCTTGGTGTGGTTGCGCGCCGAGCAGGGCTCGTGCACCAGGACCGACTGCTCCCGGCCGCCGTCGAACACGAGCGACTGTCCGTGCCCCGCGACGAACGAGCAGACGTCCGTCGCCTTCCCGGCGAATGCGCGCGCGCACCCGGTCGCGGTGAGGACGATGTGCCGGGCGTCCCCGAAGGCCGCGCGGTTTCTCTCTTGGAGACGCTCGCGCGCCTTGGCCTGCCCAAGCTGTCCCGACAGGGAGCCGCAGCAACCCTGGCCGCGCGGCACCACCACGTCGTGGCCGCACGCGTTGATCAGCCGGATCGCGTCACGGATGGCGGGTCCGTCGAACACCCGGGCGAAACACCCGACGAACAGGTGGACCTCCTCCCCGGACGCGTTCTTGGCCGGG
>CAZZIL010000342.1:0-1643 GCA_964654265.1 uncultured Gammaproteobacteria bacterium
CGGCCGGGAGCGGCTGAAGGTCGATCTCTACGGAAGACTCGCGGGGATGTTCACCCTTGAGACGACCTCGGACCGGGGGAAACCCCGAGTACAGGTAACGCCCGTTGCGGGGGTAGGATTTGGGTGCTATCTGCCGGCCACCGTGGTCGCCATATAGCCTGCGGAGGCGTAGGCGCCCGGTGCCGCACGGAAGTGCTCGTGGCAGACGCCCCGCCGGGCTGGTCGCACGGATACCCCGTCCATGGCCCGGCGGTCTCACCCGGACCTGACGAGGTAGAGACGTGGCACTCGTGCACCGGATGGGTTCCGGCAAGACCCAGGCGGCCCGGACGCGCCGTGCGCTTGCATGCGCGTCGGACTCGCGCGAGATGGATCCCGCGGGCACTGTCGGTGCCGGTGCTTGCTTCCCCACCGGCGGATCCCGCGAACAGAAGACTGTCCGCTCCCGGGCACGGTGGTCGTGCCCGCTACCGCGTGGCAAGACACGACCCCGCAGTCCCCCCGCACGGCCCTCGGTCATCGTGAGCGGTGCCCGTCCCACCGAGGCCGGGGGATGCCGGCCGGGTCGGGGCGAACGCCACGCCTGCTGGCAAAGAGGTTGCGCGCCCGGTGCATCGCTGATCGCGGGTCTCATCAACCGTCGGCGACAGGGTGACCGGCTTCGTTGCCGGACGCGGCCCCAACGAGGGCCTCGGCCCGAAACGAAGGGGAGTCGGTCTCGGCGTGTGCCGCCGCCCATCCCAAGATGGTCGTCATGCGGAAGACCGCCACGCCCTCAGGTGGAACGGCCGGGTCTGCTCGCCGCAAGCGGCACGCCGGCGGCCGAGCGGGTCTGAGCTGAGGGGTGTTGCTCTTCCTCGTGGCCCCGCGTCCGGGCCATCAAGCGACCGCACGTGACCGGGCCGCGGCCGATGATTCGGGGGGTGGTAGGGTATGGCCGGAGGGAAGATCGTCCCGCTACGGGCTTCTGTGACCCCTTCCCGGGAGGGGGCATCCCCGAATCCGGCCGATTCCGGCCCGGCACGCCCATACGGCCCCATTCCCGCACTCGGCCATCTTGGTGTTCGCCCACGGGATGCCGCGCGGCGTAGGCACGCCTCAGGCGATCGCCCTCCTGCACCTGACGGGACGCCCACTTGCCCGGCGCCGCCCGGCGCCGCGCCGCGGACGGTCCCCGCGGCGCAAACGTCCCCGCGCGGTGCGCGCGCTACTGGCGGGGGCAACGCTCGCGGTGCGGTGCAGGCCTGCCCCACACTCGGCGAGGCGGTTGAGCGTGGTGGGCGAGGGGGAGGCGGACGACTCTGTGTCAGCAAGGGCGGCAATGCTGGTAGACTACGGGGCGCACATGGTGACCGACAGACCGCATACACTCCAACGGCCCGCTGGCGGACAGCGTGCCGAGGGCCACACCGCTTGCTCCGGGTCTCCGGGGTTGCCGGGACAGGGTCGGGGTGCGACAGGGCGGGCAGGCAGGGCCTGGCCGTGACCGCGACAGCCCATCACGGACGTGACCTGGTCGGCAAGGGCGACCGCAGACTGTGACCGAGCTGCCCTCTGCCAGTCACATCGGCAGGCGAATCGACCTGCCGGGGCATTTCGATGTGGCCGTGATCCTTGAGGCCGCGAGGCCTCTTGGGCACAAC
>CAZZIL010000343.1:0-2776 GCA_964654265.1 uncultured Gammaproteobacteria bacterium
CGGGACACCGGGGAGAAGGCGCTGGTGTTCACCCAGTACGTCGAGATGGGCAAGCTGCTGATCGATGCCGTGCGCTCCGAGACGGGCGAGGAGCCGCTGTTCCTGCACGGCGGGCTGGCACGGAAGGTCCGAGACCGGGTCGTCGACACCTTTCAGAACGACCCGGCCCGGCGCAACATGGTGCTGTCGCTCAAGGCGGGCGGGACCGGGCTGAACCTGACGGCCGCGACACAGGTGATCCACTACGACCGCTGGTGGAACCCGGCGGTCGAGCGCCAGGCGACGGACCGCGCGCACCGCATCGGCCAGACGCAACGGGTGCAGGTGCACCTGCTGGTGACAGAGAACACCCTCGAGGAGAAGATCGACGCGATGCTGGAGGACAAGAAGGAGCTCGCGGAGCTGACCGTCCGCTCCGGCGACAAGTGGCTGACCGACATGACCAACCGCCAGCTGCGCGAGCTCGTCGAGCTGACGATGCCGCTGGCGTGACGTTGTCCGGGACGGCGCCCGACCGATGAGCCAGCCGGCGACGAGGGATCTCCCGGAGGCGCCCGAGGTGTGCCTTGAGATGGGGCCCGGCGCCGTCCGCGCGACCGTGTCGCTTCCGGGCGAGGACGACACGTTCCAGGTCGCGATCTCCGTGGACGCCTGCCCCGGCCGGCTGAGGCGCGCCGCCAACCAACTGTTCGTCACGCAGAAGAGCTGGCGGTCACCGTTCGAGTCCGGGCGCCGGCCGAACTTCGCCTCCTTCGCGGACGCCGTGGCGAAGAGGGGGCGGCTGGTCCCCTTCGGCCCCGGGCACATGCGCGCGACCTGCCCGTGCCCGGCCGGGCCGGACGGCTGCGCGCACGCGTCGGCCGCGATTGCCGCGGCGCTGGGCGAGCTTTCCGGGGACTCAGTGCGCGTGCTCCGGTTGCACGGGCTCGATCTGGACGAGTGGGCGCGCAACCCGGACGTGGTGGAGGCGGGGGTCGAGCCCCGGCGACTCAAGGTGTGCTGGAAGTCGGACTGGGAGGCGGCGGAGCCCGAGCCCCTGGGCGAGATGCCGGACCTCTCGGCCATCCCCCACCTGCTGGAGGAGACGCTCCGGAGACTGCGGGTCGCGCCGCCCAGGGAGGATTTCGGCGCGGTCCTGCGCGACGGGATGCTTGCCGCGGCGCAAAACGTCGCCAGTCCCCGGGAGGACGACTCCACCCCCGTCCCGGTCGACCTCTTGGACCGGGTGGGCCTTTTGCTGGACCGGGACGGCGACTTGGACTCGCTGTCCATCGGCCGCAGGTGGGACGACGTGCCGTACCGCCCCGACCTCCGGATGCAGTGGACATACCGGGGCGACATCCGGGCATCGCTGCTGGTGGACAGCCTTCGCCGGGTCACGCCGGAGGCCCTCGGGTGGCTTGGCGAGACCGGGCGCTACTGGGTGATGCTCTTCCGCTACGTGGAGCGGCTCACCGAGCAGTGCGCGCTCGTCCCGGAGATCGTGCGCGGCAGGCCCTATCGCACGCACAGGTTCGTCTGGCGCCCGGCGACCATGCTCAGCGCGGAGTTGCGCGCCATCCACGGGCGCTTCGTCCGGGCGTGTCCGCCGGGGCTGGTGCGGGCGCGCGCCGGCGGCTACCACGACCCGCTGATGCTTGCGGGCCAGGAGACCCAGGTGCGCCACGCCGTCGACCTGCTGTTCCGGGGGATCCTCGCAAGGTGGGAAAGGGTCGGCCGGGAGGACTGGGACGAGCCCCTGTGGCGCGGGATGGTTGGCGGCTCCGGGCCGCTCCTCTTCGACGGGAAGCCGTTCAGGTTCCGCCCGGACGACGGGGTGACCGAGAACGACTTCGTGGTGTGGCTGCGCCGGCTGGCAATCCCGGAGCGCCATCCCCGGGTGCGGGTGCGCGTCGCGCCGGACAGCGGGGACCCGGAGACGATCCGGGTCGACCTCGACTTTTTTGACGGGGAGGGGCGCCCGGCCCGGCTCGGCGAGATTCTCGACCGCGAGCCGACGACGTGGTTTCTCATGGGGCTGGGCGACCTGTCGGCGGCGCTGGGCCGGAGGGTGGCGGCGGCCGGGGGGCGCGCGCGTTTCAGCCACACGGTTCCGGTGGGTCGCTACAAGGCGGTCGTGCCGGGGGTGATCGCCGCCTGCCGCAAGTGGGGCGCGCACCTGGAGATCGCGGACGCGCTGCGGTCCTTGGACCGGCCGCGCCTGTGTTACCGGATGTCGGCGGGCGGGGCGCCGGGCGCCGGGGTCTTCGACCTGTCCGCGCTGGCGGAGTTCGACTGGGTGGTCGCCGTCGGCGACGCCGTCTTCCCGGTCGGCGAGTTCGAGGCGCTGGTGAGGGAGGCGCGGGAGGCCCTCGGCGAGCGAAGCTGGCGGGACTACTCGGCCCCGCGGTCGGCGGTGCGGCGCGTGGGCGGGAGATACGTGGAACTCGGCGACGAGTTCCGGCTCGAGGAGTTCGGCCGGCGCGCGGCCGACCCGGCGAGGCTCTCCCACTTCGAGCTGTTGCGCGCGGCGCTGTCGCGCGAGCACGCCGGATCCGAGGTCTTCCTGCACCCGTCGGCCGAGCGGCTGTTCCGGGAGATCCTTTCGCCCCGCGACCCGCCCGATCCCCCGGGTGACTTGGCCGGGGTGCTGCGCCCGTACCAGCGCACCGGGTTCGAGTGGCTGGCGCAGAACGCCGATGTCGGTTTCGGGTCGATCCTCGCCGACGACATGGGTCTCGGCAAGACGGTGCAGGCGATCGCGCTCATCCTGCACCGCACGTTGCGGGACCCGTCG
>CAZZIL010000344.1:0-1843 GCA_964654265.1 uncultured Gammaproteobacteria bacterium
CCAGCATCGACCGCACCCGCATCTCCAAGCGGGGGAACCACGAGCTGCGGATGATCGCCTACCTCGGCGCCCTGTCCGCCAGCGTGCACAACCCGGTGGTGCGCGCCTACGCCCAGGACCTGGCCCGGCGCCGCCCCGGGCTGTGCCGCAAGCAGGTCATCGCCGCCTGCGGCCACAAGCTGCTGCGCATCGTCTACGGCGTGCTCAACGGCGGCAAGCCCCTCGACCCCGCCCACGAGGCGAACCGGGCCGCCAACGCCCGCGCCGTCGGCGAGACCCGCACCCGTCCGCCAGCGATGGGCCGTCTCCGACGAGATCGACACCCCGCACTCCGCCGCGAAGCGCTCCGCCGCGTGGGACGGCGGGTAACGCCCGCGAGCCGACAGACCCCGATACCACGACACGAAACGATCCCGGTCACACGCACGGGAACGGTTGCCGCCGTTGCCGCGCCGAAGATCCGACAGACCCGATGCCCCAGACGACTTCCAGCGCGCGCGAACCCGGCGCAACTGCCGCGAACTCAACCCCAGGCGAGACGGCAGATCCGACAGCCGAACCTGACCCGCGTCCAACAGAACCATCGCCGCCATCCGCTCCTCACCCGCCTTGCTCAACGACAACGACACCGCCTCATCAACCGACTTGCCCATCTGGCCTCCTGCTCTGATACCCCTTGCCGACATCCCTCACAGGTCCAGCCGCGGACATCATCAGGATGCTCAAAGCGGACATTATCAAAGTGCCGCCACAACGGCAGGCATCGCGACTGACGCGTCCGCGCTGGTCACCTTTCTTGTGATTGACAGGGCCCGCCTGCTTGGCGCGCACCCGTCCACCTTCATCGTGACCTCCCAAGTCACCCGGAAATTTTGGCCGGGGACCCGCCCCGAAGGGCGGGCCCGGTCATTTTGTCACTGTTTGTTTCGTGTCCCTGGCGCGATCTTCCGAACCCACCGCACCATGGCGGAGACAATCCGCCACACTGACGAAACAACACCACCACCAATATCGATTTCCATGATCGATTCCTCGAAATCGCCGCTTCATTGGCGGGATCCCGCGCCGCGGCCCTCGCGGCATCCCGAACACCATCGGCATCGGCTCCCTGCCGATGCCGGGGGACAGCTTACTGCACTTTTCGCGAGAATCGGCGGAAAAATGTGCGAAATTCCGCTGGGGTCGCACAAGATGTTGATTCCAAAAATAAAAAATTTGGCGCGGACGTGTGAAACACCCGGGTTTTTGCCCGGGGCGGCGACTTGCGAGTGTTCTTGGGATGTGATGCGGGCCATCCCGGCGCCCTCTCACAAGCGGTTCCCCGCTGACCCGCCGAATCCGTTCCACGGCAGGTTTGGGCGTCCGATTCGGGCCGCGGCCAACGTTCCATGCGGCGGACCGACATGACCATTGTCAGTCGCGCAGTCTTGTGCCGGCCAAACAAGCCGCGCGCCGGGGACTCACAGCGCCAGGGCGGCCAGGCAGTTGAGCAGCAGGTCGCACCCTTTCTCGATGTCGGCCCAGTCGGTCCGCTCCCCGGGGGCGTGGCTGACTCCCCCGATGCTCGGCACAAAGATCAGTCCTGCCGGGGCGATCTCCCCCAAGAACTGCGCATCGTGTCCCGCGCCGCTCGGCATGGGGTGGGCGGGTATCCCCAGCCGGCTTGCCTGCTCCTGAAGCAGCGCGACAAGGTCCGGGTGGCAGCACTTGGACTCGAGCCGGCTGGTCTGCTCGATGTCGAGCCGGAGGCCGTGCCGTGCCGCGATCTTCTCCAGCCGGCGCCTGGCGTTCTCCGCGAGGGCCAGGATGACATCCTCCCGCAGGTCCCGGAGGACCAGGTGGA
>CAZZIL010000345.1:0-1586 GCA_964654265.1 uncultured Gammaproteobacteria bacterium
GTCGGCCACCGCCTCCAGCGTGCACACGTCGCCGTCGCCGATGTCGGTCGCGCCGCCGCAGTCGACGGTGCCGGGGACCGGCACCAGGAAGGCGTCGGCGCTTGACGGCGCATTCACCGAGATGGTCACCGTCTCGTCGGCACCGGCGACGATGTTCGACACCGGCACCTCCAGCGCCATCTGCAGGATGTCGTCCGCCAGCGGGCACGGCCGCGTCTGCGGAAGGATCGGCGGCGGCGGCTCGACCGGGAACACGCGGTGGCGGGCGAGTCGGCCGACGAGCCCGTCGGGGGACATCCCCGCGACCAAGTCGTTGAAGGCGCCGGCGCAGACGGATCCGGGCTCGCTCCCGAGGTCGGCGTTCTCGAGCTCCGGCATCAGGCAGACGTTGGCGTCGGCGAATGCGCGGTCAGCACGGGCCGGCAAACGGCAACGTCCGAGGCCGGAGATGAAGTCGACATCGCGCAACAACCCCGCGTGGAGGACCTCGGGGTTCGCGGCAACGCCGGACGGGTTTTCCCTCTCTTGGGCCATAGGGGGGAATGATAACCGACTTTTCCCGCCAACCGACCCCTGAGAGCCTCACCCGACAACAAACGCCCCTCTCACGGGGTGTGCCCGACGACCTCGCGCCGGACGAGGAAGAGCATCGCACGCCCGCCTGTGGCGTGCGCCCCGCTGCGGGCGGATGTCGAAGCCAGAGGCAACGCGCAACCCGGCGGTCGCGCCGTCCGCCGTTCCGCCAAGACTCCGCTCCTCCCTCTTTCCCGCGCGCACCCACCCCGGGTCCGACCGGAGAGACCCGTTGGTCTCCCGGATTTCACCTGGTCCGCGCCTTCTCTGCCAGATAGTTGCAAAGCGACGGAATCCCCTGTTCCCAAGCCGAGCCTCTGGGCTCCCAGATCAACCCCAAGGCCGACAGCTCCTCAATCGCATCGTCAACGGTCCGGCCCTCCGATAGTGCCGGACGGACCGCATCCTCCAGCCGTGCCTCGGAAAGCACGCCGTCACCGCCGAGTTCGGCGAACGCCTTCGAGACCGCCACCGCCTCGGGCAGGATCTTCCGGGTCTTCGCCTCGTTCCGGCGCACCCTGTAGAAGTCTTCCCTGAACCCATCCGCCACGCGCACACCGGTCTCGGCATCCTTCAGTTCGATGCGACTCGTGTCCGGGGCCCGCGCAATGGCGGCATTCCATGCCTGTCCTCCCAGGAACTGGACAAAGTACGGATAGCTCTGGCTCTGGTCCACCAGCATCTCCAGCGCGGCCTCGTCGAACGACATTCCCGACTCCTCCGCCGGGACCGACAGGGCCTTCCGGACGGCGTCCCGGGTCTCCAGCCGCCCGATCTTCAGCCGGGTCGCGCGTTCCCAGAAACTGGCCTCGGCACGGCCGAGGCCCGCCTCAATCCCCGGCGTGCCGGCAAGGACCAGCAGAAGCGGAAGCCGCTCGTTGATGCAGTCTTGGGCAACCTGCAACAGGATCTTGGCGAACGCAGGCAATATCGTGTGCGCCTCGTCGACCATCAGCAACAGCGGACGCCTCAGGAGGTTGCGCATCACAACCCTCACGGAGCGTGCCTTGGCG
>CAZZIL010000346.1:0-9763 GCA_964654265.1 uncultured Gammaproteobacteria bacterium
GTGGGTTCCGGGGGCGCGGCCATCCCCGCAGGCAAGTCAGGAGGGCCCGACAGGTCCCCCCGAATCCCGCCCGGTCCGTGCGTTCTCTGCCAGATAGGCGCAGAGCGACGGAATCCCCTGCTCCCAGACCAGGCCCCTGGGATCCCAGATCAACCCCAGGGTTGACAGACTCTCAATCGCATCGTCAACGGTTCGGCCCTCCGACAGCGCCGACCGGACCACACTCTCCAGCCTTTCCTCGGACAGCACGCCGCCACCCTTCATGTCGGCGAACGCCCTCGAGACCGCCTCCGCCTCGGGCAGGATCTTCTGGGTCTTCATCTCCTCCCGGCGTTCCTTGCAGAAGTCTTCCCGGGGCTCGTCCGCCAAGCGCACACCGGCCTCGGCATCCTCCAGCAGAATGCGGTCCGCGGCCGGGTCGCGCGCAATGGTGGTCTCCCACGTCCGATCGCCGAGCAACTGGATGAAAAAAGGGTAGCCTTGGCTCTCTGCCACCAGCAGATCCAGCGCATCATCGGTGAACGGCAGGCCTCTCCTCATCGCCGGGGTCGCCAACGCATCCCGAACGGCATCCAGGGACTCCAGTCGCCCGATCTTCAGCCGGTGCGAGCGCTCCCAGAAACCGGCGCCGCCGCGCCGGAGGTTCGCCCGAATCCCCGGCGTGCCGGCCAGCACGACCAGGAGCGGAAGCCCGCCGGTGACACACCGTTGCGCGGCATTCAGGAAGACCTCCGCAATGTCGGGGGGTAGCCGGTGCGCCTCATCGACCAGCAACACGAGCGGCTTGCTTGTCGCCAGCCCGCGCAGTATGTCCTCCGCCGTCTGGTTCGGCACACTCATCCGGCGCTCAACGCGCGCCTTGAGAACACCGATGTCGATCCCGAGGACCGTCTTGGTCTCGGCCTCGTCCACGACGCCGTCAGGCAGTCCCACAACGAACTCCGCCAAGCCGTCCTTCCAGTCGACCGGGGTCAGCCAGCGAACGCCGGCGCCCCGCTTGGTCGCCCGTTCCCTGACCTCGTCCAACAACGTGGTCTTTCCGGTGCCGCGAGGACCGTACAGGACAACCGTGTCACCATCCTCCCGGTTGCCAACGTCGTCCACCCGCCTGAACAGGTCACGCGCCGCAACCTGGTGTCCCGCCCGGTGCGGCGGGATCCTTCCGGCGCCGGGCTTGAACGGACTCTTTTTCTCTTGGTCCACAGGCGGGATGATAACCGACCTTTTCTCGCCGCCCTGCTCCTTGGCGGTGTCTTCGGCGCCGCTCCCCCACCCCTTGCGGACACCAATGCCCTTCTGTCGCGCCCGGCGGGCTGACGTGGCCCAACACATTTGGCAGGAGTGTGCCAGTTGAGGGGCGGGCGGATTGTGGCGTCCCTGAGTTGCGTGGGGCTTCCCGGCCACGCACTGCTCGGCCTTCGGGAGTCAGCGTTGCGCGGGAATGAGGAGGGGGGCATTCGCCCCCCGTTTTGTCGCGCCCTTACGGCCTCACGGCCGCCTTGCGGTTCCCGGCGCGGACAGGATGCTCAACGCTGTCGAGTGGCCGCGTGGCGGCCAAGACTCGGAAGGAGGGGATCAGGTCCGCCGCCGGCGCCGGGGAACACCGCCCCGAAAAACCGCTTGCCTGCCATATGTGTCTGGTCCACGCCATGCAGTGCGTCGGTGTCGCCGACGGCTCCGGTGCGGCCGGGCCGCACCGAAGGCTGGCTGTCTGACGGGCGTGCCCCAAAAGCCCGCCGGGCGCGACAGAAGGGCGTTGGTGCCCGCGAAGGATGGCGGACCAGTGCCGGTAGACGCCACCAAGGAGTCGGGCGATGGGAAAAGTCGGTTATCATTCCCCCCTATGGCCAAGAGACGAGAATACCCGTTCAAGCCCAACTGGGGGACACCCCCCCCGCACCGGGCGGGGCACGCGGATGCGGAGTCTGAACTGATTGAGATGCTGGACATCCTCTGTGACCGGGAGCCCGTCGGGGGGGTCGTCCTGTACGGTCCCCGTGGCACCGGCAAGACGGTGCTCTTGAAGGAGATCAAGAGACAGGCAACCAAGCGGGGCATTGCGGCCCGTGCGTTGCACCCGAGCAACTGGGGCAACAGCGCCGAAACCTTTATCCGGCGCCTGGCACTCGGCGTCATTGACCAATCCCGGATGAAGGGAGAACTCACGCTCAAGGTGGTCTGTGCCAAGCTGAAGATCGCCTATGACCCCGGCTTTGTCAGTCCGGTGGCCGAGGAGATCCTGCGCCGGATGATGGAGGAGCAGTCGGTCGCACTGTTCGTTGACGAGGCGCACCGTTTGCCGGCCGACATTGCGGACTGCCTTCTGAACGCGGCGCAGGAGTGTGTCAGTGACGGGCTTCCGCTCCTGCTCGTGCTGGCCGGCACGCCGCGGCTTCGGGCGAACCTCCGCCTTGCCCACGCCAGCTTCTGGGAGCGCTCGACCCGGTTGAGGATAGGGCGGCTGGAGTCCGAGGACGACACCCGGGCCGCCCTGTCGATGCCGGCGGAGATGTGGGGTCTGCCGTTCGCCCCGGATGCGCTGGAGCGGCTGGTGGCGGAGAGCCAAGGCTATCCGTACTTCATCCAGTTGGTGGGAAAGTGGGCGTGGAAAGCCGCCATTGCGCGCGACCCGGACGCGGACCGCATTCTGCTGGAGGATGCCGAGGCCGGCGTGCGCAAGGCGGACAAGGAGCGGAACGAGTTGTACGAGGACCGCCTGGGAGAGATCCTGGATCGGGACTTGGAGTCCGAGGCGTTGGCGGTCTCGAAGGCGTTCGTTGCCCCTGATGCTGGCGGCGCGTTGTCAAGGGCGACACTGTGGGCGGCGCTGAAGCCGGCCCTTACCGAAGGCCGCACCGTCAAGGCCGCCATCAAGGAGCTGTTTGCGGTGGGGCTCATCTGGCAGACGGACAATTCCTCGTTGTGGGAGCCAGGGATCCCGTCGCTTTGCGCCTACATCGTGGAGAACCCGCCGACCGAGCCCGGGTAGGTCCATTGTTCCCCGGGCCTGCCCGCTTGGATGGTCGCGCTTTGGTGGCGGAGGCCTCTGTCTCGGGACGGACGATGGCCAGGGCATCACCGTGTGCCCAACCGCCCGCCTCTTCGTGGCGGGCCACCCGGCACGGAAAACCGCCCGCGGGAGGCCGGCGGTCGCCGCCTGTCGCCCGGGGAAGGCCACGCACAAACCCGGACACCGCGGGCCATCGACGGAGATCGGCCACGGGATCCGCGGGGAGACACCGGCTTGGCGGCGGAAGTGCCGGTCATCGTGACCGCGCCGTTGCGCGCCAGTGCGCCCCCGGCGTCCCGGCCGGGGCTGTCGCGCCGAACGGCCGCCGATGCCGGGATCTCCGGCAAGCGGGCGGCCCCGCCCAGGCCGTACAATGCGCGCCATGAATCGGGAACACTCCACGGGACGGGCCGCGGCCCCGCCGGCCGGGGAAGGCAAATGCGCGGCGCGGCCCGCCACTCCCCGGCGGGCGGCGGTCCCCGGCCGGGGCGCGCGCCCGGCCGGCGGGGCTGCCCGGCAGGTCCCGCGATGACTGCCATGGCCGACATCCCCGGCGCCCATCCGCCGGGAAAGGTCCCCGGCGAGGCGGTCGGTGGCGGCGAGGCCTTGGCGCCCGTGCCCGCGGATTCGGGCCTTCCCGGCACGGCGGAGGCGGGCGAGGCCCCGGCCGCGCCCCGGGACACCGGGGGCGGCGACGCGGTCGTGGGCTTCACCCTGGAGATGAGGTTCCCCTCCTCTTGGAGGGGAGCGTACGAGCACATTGGCGACACGTTCTTTCCGATGCTCGATGTCGACAACAAGGTGTTCGACCATGTCACCCGGGCCGATCCCGAGGACGAGGGGGTCGGGGCCCTGCACGTGAGCCGGTTCGAGACCTGGACGCTGTTCAAGCGCGAGACCCTTGTCGATCACGGGGACTCGCGGGTCACGATGGAGACCGACTACGAGATCGAGGGCGATGGCGCCGGCGCGGGCGAGGTGGTCCGCGAGCACGGCCTGTTGCTGACGCGCGCGCACCTGGCCGCCATGCAAGACGGGGCCGACCCCAGGCTCCAGGTGTCGTTGCACGCCCGGTTCCGGGGAGACGTCGGCGGGGAGGCAGTCTGCCATCTGCTTCGGGCACCCGGCCGCGACCTCCCGCTGCTCGTGCTGGCGGACGTGCCGTCCTACCCGGCCGGCTTTTTTGGGTGGGCGGGACCCGACCTGGGCAAGTGGGTGATCGTCGCGATGCTGGACGCCGCCGCCGCCGACCGCCTGGCCGAGTCCGTCGGGAAGGAATGGTCCTGTCCCGGCGGGGACGCGCGGATCTACCCCACAGGCTGGTCCGAGACGGACAGCCCCGACGGGCACCCGGCCTGGCAGAGGCGGGAGATCCTGCCCGACGGGCACGACGAGGTCTTCGCAAGGCAGGCGTTCCGCCGCGCGGTGATCAGGGAGGTGTTTGTGGCGCCTCGGGAGCGGGACCTGGCGCGGATCGCGGAGATCGAGTCGCGCTCCGCCGGGCTGCAGGCGAGGCGCGACGACCAGGACGCCCGGATGGCGCGGATCGGGGCGGAGACCGCGGAGGCGCGCGTGGAGATCGACGCCCTCAGGGCGGAGAAGGCCCGCCTGGAGCAGGACAGCCGGGATCTCAGGTCGCGGCTCGACGAGTTCCGGGAGAAGCGCACGGTGCAGCGGGCGGTCGAGTGGGTGGCCGACGCGCTCGGCGACGAGCTGGTGATCGGCGAGAAGGTCCGCGAGGGCGTGGGCGGGCTGAACCCGGACGCGGGGCCGCCCGACCGGGTGTTCCACTACCTGGTCCGGCTCGGCGAGTTCGCGCGCGAGATGAGGAGCGGCGGCACCGTCGACGACACGGTCGTCCGCTGGTTCCAGGAGCGGGGCTGCCAGGTGAGCCGCGAGTCGAGGCGGACCCAGGAGGAGTACCCGCGCGACTTCCCGGTCAACGGCGAGACGCACCGGTTCGACTGGCACATGAAGCCGAACCGGCTGGCGGGGGCCGACGGGGTGCGCATCCACTTCAAGTGGGACCCGGGCTCCGGCAAGGTGCTGGTGGGGTGGATCGGACCGCACCTGCGGACGGTGTCGTACGGGACCCAGTAGCCTCGCCGCCGTCGGCGCGGCGGAATCCCTGCGGGCGCCCCGCCCGGCGGGGGCGGTCCGTTGGCATAATACGCGCCATGGATCAGCCGCAACCCACGGGAGAGGCCGCGCCCGCGCCGGTGGCCGACACCGCCGGCGGGTGCCCCGCGGAGGATCCCCCGGGCGGGGCGGACGCGAAGGGCCGCGAGACCACGACCGCGGACCCGGAGGGCGGCGACGAGGTCGTGAGCCTCTTTGTGGAGGTGGGGTTCCCCTCCTCCTGGAAAGGGGCGCGCGAGCACATCGGCGACACGCTCTTCCCGATGCTCCGGGCCGACAGCGGGCGCTTCGAGGACGTCGGGGGCGCCGACCCGGCGAGCGAGAGGCCGCCCGCCAAGAACTCCTGGGGCGTGACGGAGACCGAGACCCTGGGCCAGGTCCGGCTCAGGCACGGGACGCTGTACCGGCACGAGGTCGTCACCGACAAGGCGGACACGTCGGTCATGGTGGCGACCAGCTACGAGATCGACGGGGAGGGCGACGACCTGAGGGCGGCGGTCCGCGATCACGGCCTGCTGATGCTGCGCGCGCACCTGGCGGCCGTGCGCGAGTGCGCCGACCCCAGGCTGCAGATGTCGCTGCACGCCTGGCTCCTGGGAGACACGGGCGGGGAGATGTTCTGCGAGCTGCTTCGGGACCCCGGCCGGGACGTCCCGTTGCTCGCGCTGACAGACGTGCCCTCCTATCCGCTCCTCTTTTTTCGGTGGGCGGAGTTCGAGCTGGTCGACCGGGCGATCGTCGCGTCGCTGGACGATGACGCCGCCGACCGGCTGACCGACTCGGTCGGGAAGGAATGGTCCTGCTTCAGCGGCAGCGCCCGCATCTACCGGCCGGGCTGGTCGGAGAAGGACCGCCACGACCGGCACCCGATCTGGCGGCGGCGGAAGATCCTCCCCGAGGGGCACGACGCAGACTTCGCGCAACGCGCGTTCCGCGACGAGGTCTTCCGGGAGGTGTTTGTGTCGCCGGGGGAGCGGGACCGGGAGCGGCTGGAAGAGGCCGAGCGGCACGCCGCCGCGTTGCAGGCGATGTGGGACGACCAGGAGGGCCTGCTGAAGCGGGCCGGGGAAGAGCTCGACGAGGCGCGCCTGGAGGTCGACGTCCTCAAGGAGGACAAGGAGCGGCTGGAGCAGGACAAGCGGGACCTCAAGTCGCGCCTCGACGATCTCCGCGAGCGGCGCACGGTGCAGAAGGCGGTCGAGTGGGTGGCCGACACGCTCGGTGACGAGCTGGTGATCGGCGAGAAGGCCCGGGAGGGCGCGGGCGAGCTGGGCCCGGACGCGGGTCCGCCCGGGAAGGTCTTCCGCCACCTGGTCCGGCTCGGCGAGTTCGCGCGCGAGATGAGGAAGGGCGGCGCGGTGGACGGGACATCGGACGATGACGCGGTGGCCCGCTGGTTCCAGGAGCGGGGCTGCCGGGTGGGTCGCGACCGGGGGCGAACCCAAGACGAGTCCGCGCGCGACTTCCCGGTCAACGGCAAGACGCACCGGTTCGACTGGCACACGAGGCCGGACCGGCACGCGGAGGCCGAGGGGGTGCGCATCCACTTCAAGTGGGACCCGGACTCCGGCAAGGTGCTGGTGGGGTGGATCGGGCCGCACCTGCGGGCGGTGGCGCACGGGGCCGAGTAGGCGCCGTCGGCACGGAGCCGGGCCGGCCGATGGCGGCCGCTGTCTCCCCCGATCCCGCGTACCCGGTCCCGCCCGGACAGCGCCGCACTTGCGGCATAATACGGGACATGGAACAGCCGACACCGCCCGAAGGAACCCCGACCGCCCAACCGCCCGCGACCCCCGGCGCGGGCGCGCACCCCGACGCCGCCCGCACCCTGCAAGCCCTTGTGGCCGACATCGCGAAAGAGCGACCGCCAGGCGGGATCCCGCCAGGGACGGAAAGACTCGGCGGCATCGCCGAGGCCTTCCCCGCGGCCGCGGACGCCCCCGGCCCGCAGAGGACGGAAGAGGCGCCGACATCGAAGCTAGCGGGCGGCGTCGGCGTCGTCCATGTCTCGCTGGAACTCGAGTCCCCGGCCGAGGGGGAGAAGACGCACGACATGCTCCGGTCGATGATCCGGTGTGACGACGAGGCGTTCGGCCCCCCGGTCGAGGACGTGTCGCAACTCGGCGGGGGTTACACGCTGACCACGCTGCGGCGGAGGCCGTCGGCGCGGGGGACACTGTTCAAGCGCGAGCTCATCAGCCTGCTCGGGGACGGGGAGATCATGGTGACGACCAGCTACGAGATCGACGGGGAGGGCGACGACCTGGAGGAGATGGCGCGCAGGCACAGCCTGGGCATGGTGTACGCGTACTGGGCCTACGCGGAGCGGGCGATCGACCCCAGGAGCCTGTGGGGAGTGAGCGCCGAGTTTGTCGGCCGCGCCGGCGGCAAGGTGTTCGTCGAGGTGCTCCGCGCGCAGAGCTTGGGGGTGCCGATCCTCGTGTTGTCGGACCTCGACCTCTACCCCGACGAGTTCTACGACCGGATCGCGGAGCGCCTCGCCGGCAGGATCTTCGTCGCCGAGCTGGACACGGAGGCGGCGGCCGAGCTGACCGATGCCGTGGGGAAGGGATGGTCCTGCTTCAGCGGAAGCGCCAGGGTCTATCACCCGGGCTGGTCCGAGGACGACGACCCCGACCGGCACGCCATCTGGCGCCGGCGCAAGATCCTCCCCGAGGGCGAGGACGAGGAGTTCGCTGCCGACTCGTTCCAGAACGAGGTCGTGCGGGAGGTGTTCTTGCGGCCGCGGGAGTGGGACCGGGCGCGGATCGAGGAGCTGACGAAGCGGGTCGACGAGACCGAGGAACGCGCGATCGAGGCGGCGCAGGCGCGCGACGCGCGGGCGGGCGAGCTGGCGGAGGCCAAGGAGACGCTCGCGGAGGCGCGCCTGGAGATCGACATCCTGAAGGAGGACAAGGATCGCCTGGAGCAGGAGCGGCGGACCCTGCGGACGCAGTTCGACGAGTTCCGGGAAAGGCGCACGGTGCAGGGCGCGGTCGACTGGGCGCGCTGCATGTTCGTCAACGAGCTGGTGGTCGGCGAGAAGGTCGACGCGGGCGTGAGCGAGCTGAACCCGGACGCGGGCCCGCCCGACCGGGTGTTCTACTACCTGGTCCAGCTGAGCGAGTTCGCGCGCGAGATGCGGAGGGCCGGCGAGGTCGGCGACACCGTCGTCGGCTGGTTCTACGACCGCGGCTGCAAGGTGAGCCGGGAGTCGAAGCGGACCCAGGAGGAGTTCCCGCGCGACTTCCCGGTGAACGGCACGGTACACCGGTTTGACTGGCACATGAAGCCGAACAACCGCGCGGGGGCCGAGGGGGTTCGGATCCACTTCAAGTGGGACGCGGACTCCGGCAAGGTGCTGGTGGGTTGGGTGGGGCCGCACCAGCGGACGGTGTCGTTCGGGACGCAGTAGGCGCGGGGAGAGAGTCGCCCATGAGACGCGAAGTGCTGGTGACGCGGGGGGACACCCCCGCTTGGCCAGAGGAAGAGCCCGGTTCTCGCCCACGGAAAGGGGTGACGCGACCGGGAAGATGTCAGGCCCAGAGTCTGACGGGCACGGACTGTCACCGGGGCGGACACAAACACGTTCCCGCGGTGATCGGCATGCCGGGTGCTCCTATCGTGTTTCCCGGCCTCAGCCAGATGATGGCGGAGAGGGGTATTGCCAACCCATGGGCTGGCAGAGACCCGTTCACGAAGGGGAGAAGAGATGGCTAAGGAGATCGATCATTTTCCGGCTGGGGTCCAGTTCGCACAAATTCTGCCGGTGATATCCAAGCAGATTTATGAGACCCCGATGGCATTCATTCGCGAAAACGCACAAAACGCGATAGATGCCATTCGGATACAGGCGAGACGAGAGGGGACGGATGCCTCGGACCCCAAGTTCTCGGTTGATATCAAGGCTTCCAAGACCAAGATCTCGGTCAAGGACAATGGAATAGGCATGACCAACCAGGAGATGAGAGACTTTTTCTGGACGATTGGCGCAAGCGGAAAGCGCACCGACGAAGCCCGGGAGGCGGGGTGCGTTGGCATTTTCGGGATTGGGGGATTTGCCAATTTCGGCGTCTGCACAAAGTTGGAAGTGACTTCCCAGGCTGTTGGCGCAGAAACGGGAACGCACACCGTGCTCACAGAATCAGAAATCAAGACAGACGCGACGGCACCGCACGTGGCATCAAAAGAATCCAACGCGGCCCAACCGCACGGGACACTGGTTGTTGGCACGTTGCGTGAGCCTGCACAAGTTGAGGAACTGAAGAACTATATCCGTGAATTTGTTCTTTTCGTTCCGACAAAGGTGACCTTCAACGGAGAATGTGTTTCGTGTGAATCCTTTAGCGGGCCAGACGGCTGTTCTGGCCAAATCGAAGTTGAGGACACGGACGAAGAGTGGGAGGACGAGGGTTTGGTTGTTTTTGGGCGGTTTTTCGAAGACCAGAACCACGCATTGTCCATTTTGCTGGAATCGATTTCTGTGCAGGGTGACGAGACTGACTGCTTGGGCTATCTCCGTTTCGAGGACGGTCCGATAGAGATATACAAGCGAGGGTTCAAAATTTGCACCGAAAAGCAAGTGACAACCATAGGGGTGTCGGGAAAACTTGA
>CAZZIL010000347.1:0-5137 GCA_964654265.1 uncultured Gammaproteobacteria bacterium
GCGCGCTCGACAAACCGCGGGTTGTCCAGCTTGGCCGAGACCGCGCGGATGTCGGTCTCGAGGCGCTCGCGCCGGCGGCGCAGGCGTCCCGCCGCCTCCGCCGGGTCGGACCCGGCGCGCACCGCGACCTCGTGTCCCCCCGTCCGGAACCGCGGGAGCGACTGCTCCGGCGCCTCGCCATGGTGGACCTTGGACACCCGCGCCAGCCCGGAAAACCAAGGCTCGAGGCGCGCCAGCGCCGCCGGGTCGCCGTCCACCCACACCTCGACGTGGGCCGGCCGCGAGGCGCCCGCCTCGCCGCACAGCCGGCGACACCCCTCGACCATCCCCTTGAGCGCCGCCATCCACTCCTCGGCCTCGGCGTCCAGCCTTGATTCGTCTGCCACCGGGCACGGCGCGCCAAGGATGGACCCGGACACCGGGCGCCCGGTCGCCAGCGGGGCCACCTGCTGCCACAGCTCCTCCGTGACGAACGGGACCAGCGGGTGCGCCAGCCGCAGCGCCGCCTCGAGTACGCACGCCAGCGTGTGGCGCGCCGAGCGCGCCTCCTCCGGGGTCCCCTTGGCGATCTGGATCTTCGCCGCCTCCAGGTACCAGTCGCAGTACTCGTCCCACACCAGCTGGTAGGTCTCCTGGGACGCCAGGTCAAAGCGGTACGCGTCGAAGGCGGCCGCCACCGCCGCCTCCGCGCGTTGCAGCCGGCTGACGATCCACCGGTCCGCCAGCGTCGGCGCACGCCCGCCGTCCGCGTCCGCGCCCGCATCCGCCGCCGCCAGCACGTAGCGCGCCGCGTTCCACAGCTTGTTGCAGAAGTTTCGGTGGCCGGCGCAACGGCCCAGGTCGAACTTGATGTCGCGCCCGTAGGACGCCAGCGACGCGAACGTCAGCCGGAGCGCGTCGGCGCCGAACGCCGGGATCCCCTCCGGGTACTCCGCGCGCGTCCTCGACCCGATCTCCTTCGCCAGCCCCGGGTTCATCAGCCCCTGCGTGCGCTTCTCCACCAGGGCCTCCAGGCCGATCCCGTCCACCAGGTCCAGGGGATCCAGCGTGTTCCCCTTCGACTTGCTCATCTTCTCGCCGTGCGCGTCGCGCACCAGCCCGGTGATGTACACCTCGCGGAACGGGGCCTTCCCGGTGAAGTGCACCGACATCATCACCATGCGCGCCACCCAGAAGAAGATGATGTCGAACCCGGTCACCAGCGCCGACGTCGGGAAATACGCCCGGAAATGCGGGTCGTCGGCGTCCGGCCAGCCCAGCGTCGACAGCGGCCACAGCGCCGACGAGAACCAAGTGTCGAGCACGTCCGGGTCCCGCGCCAGCGCCGCGTCCTCCCCGGCGGCCTCCCGCGCCTCGCGCTCGTCGCGCGCGACGAAAACCTCGCCGTCGGCGCGATGCCACGCCGGGATGCGGTGCCCCCACATCAGCTGCCGGGAGATGCACCAGTCCTCGATGTCCTCGAGCCACCGCTCGTAGACGCGGCGCCAGTTCCCCGGGACGAACGACATCTCGCCGGAGCGCGTCGGCCCCAGCGCCTTCTCGGCCAGCGGCCGCGCGCGCACGAACCACTGGTCCGTCAGCATGGGCTCCAGCAGCGCGCCCGACCGGTCGCCGCGCGGCGGCGAGTGACGGTGCGGCTCCGAGCGCTCCAGCAGGCCCTCGGCCCGCAGGTCCTCGACCACCCGGCGGCGCGCCTCCAGCCGGTCCAGGCCGCGGTAGGCCGCCGGCGCGCTGTCGTTGATCCGCGCGTCGGGCGTGAGCACCACCAGCGTCCCGATCTCCGGGTGGCGCAGGCTGCACGCGTGGTCCGCCGCGTCGTGCCCCGGCGTGATCTTCACGCACCCCGACCCGAACCCGGGGTCGACAAACCCGTCCGCGACCACCGGGACCGCGCGCCCGGTGAGCGGGACGCGCACGTGGCGGCCGACCAGGGCGCGCCAGCGCTCATCGTCGGGGTGCACCGCCACCGCGGTGTCGCCCAGCATCGTCTCCGGGCGCGTGGTCGCGACCGTCACCCCGCCGTCGCCGTCGGCGAGCGGGTAGCGCACGTGGTGGAGCCACCCGTCCTCCTCCTTGGCGCTCACCTCCAGGTCCGACACCGCCGTCAGCAGCGTCGGGTCCCAGTTGATCACCCGCTTCCCCCGGTAGATCAGCCCCTCGCGGTGCAGCCGCACGAACACGTCGGTCACCACCCGCGAGAGGCCCGCGTCCATCGTGAAACGCTCGCGCGACCAGTCGCAGGAGGCGCCCATCCGCCGCATCTGCCGGGTGATCTCCGAGCCCGACTGCTCCTTCCACTCCCAGACGCGCGCGAGGAACTCCTCGCGCGAGAGCGTCCCCGGGTCCGTGCCGGCACGCTCCAGCTCGCGCGTCACGACGATCTGCGTGGCGATCCCGGCGTGGTCCACCCCGGGCTGCCACAGCGTGTCCTTCCCGGACATCCGCGCGCGGCGCGACAGCGCGTCCATCAGCGTGTGCTGGAACGCGTGCCCCATGTGCAGCGTCCCGGTGACGTTCGGCGGCGGGAGTACGATCGAGTACGCCTCCCGGCCGTCGCGCGGCGCGGAGGAGAACCACCCCTCGGACTCCCAGCGCCCGCACCACTTCGAGTCGAGGCCGCGCGGCTCGAAGTGCTTCGGCAACGGGGAGGACATGCGCCAATTCTAACTGAGGCCCCGCGCGGCGGCGGGCGCCCGGCGGCTTCTATAATGCCGTGCATGGGGACGGGAGACAGGCCGTGGCTGGAGTGCGACTACCTGGTGGTCGGCGCCGGCACGGCCGGGTGCCTGCTGGCGAACCGGCTCAGCCGGTCGGGCGAGCGCTCGGTGGCGCTGCTGGAGGCCGGCGGCTCCGGGCGCTGGAACCCGTGGATCCGGGTGCCGATCGGCTACCTGCGCACGATGAACACCCCCGGTGTCGACTGGTGCTTCGACACCGAGCCGAACCCGCACTTGGCCGGTCGCAGCCTCGACTATCCCCGCGGCAAGGCGCTTGGCGGGAGCTCCGTGATCAACGGCATGATCTACATGCGCGGGCAGGCCGCCGACTACGACCGCTGGGAGGCGTCCGGCAACCGCGGCTGGGGATGGAGGGAGATGCTGGCGCGCTTCAAGCGTCACGAGGACAACGCACGGCTGTCGGGCGAGTTCCACTCGCAGGGGGGCGAGTGGCGCGTGGAGGACCCGCGCGTGTCCTGGGACATCCTCGACCTGTTCGCCGAGGCGGCGGCCGAGTGCGGCATCCCGCGCGTCGACGACTTCAACTCCGGCGACAACTTCGGCACGGCCTACTTCCAGGTGAACCAGCGTCGCGGGGTGCGCGTCACCGCCGCGGACGCCTTCCTGCGCCCGGCCCGCGGGCGCGAGAACCTCTCGGTGCGCACCGGCGCGACGGTGCGCCGGCTCACCGTCCGCGACGGGCGCGCCACCGGGGCGGAGGTCCTCGTCGGCGGCGAGACCCGTGTGGCGCTCGCGCGCCGCGAGGTGGTGCTGGCCGCCGGGGCGATCGGCTCGCCGCAGCTGCTGCAGCTGTCCGGGATCGGCCCGCGCGCGCTGCTGGAGCGCCACGGCATCGACTGCGTGCGTAACCTGACCGGGGTCGGCGAGAACCTGCAGGACCACCTGCAGATCCGGCCGGTGTTCGAGGTGGGCGGGGTCGACACCCTGAACATCCTGTCGAGGCGTCCCCTGTGGCGCCTCGGCGCCGGGCTGGAGTACCTGGCGAGCCGATCCGGGCCGCTGTCGATGGCCCCGAGCCAGCTGGGCTGCTTCACCCGCAGCGCCGACTCGGTGGAGACCCCCGACCTTCAGTACCACGTGCAGCCGCTGTCGCTCGCGATGTTCGGCAAGCCACTCGACGACTTCTCCGCGTTCACGGCGTCGGTGACGCACCTGCGCCCGCGCAGCCGGGGGCATGTGCGCATCCGGGGCGCGGACCCGTCGATGGCGCCGGAGATCGATCCGCGGCACCTTTCCGACGCGGGCGACCGCAAGGTCGCCGCCGAGGCGGTCCGCGTCACGCGGCGCATCGTCTCGGCCAAGGCGCTCTCGGCGCACCGGCCGACCGAGGTGCGCCCGGGCGCCGAGATCGACGACGACGACGGGCTCGCCGCCGCCGCCGGCCGGATCTCGACCACGATCTTCCACCCGGTCGGCACCTGCAAGATGGGCCCGGGCGACGACGCGGTGGTCGACGACCGCCTGCGCGTGCGGGGCGTCGAGGCGCTGCGGGTCGTCGACGCGTCGATCATGCCCGACATCGTCTCGGGGAACACCAACTCCCCGACGCTGGCGATCGCGGAGAAGGGCGCGGAGATGCTCATCGAGGACTCCGGGTAGCCCCACGGCCGGGATGGGCGCCACCCACGATGTCGCCGTCGTCGGCAACGGGCTGGTCGGCAAGGCCGCCGCGCTGGCGATCGCCGCCCGCGGGCACACCGTCGCGCTCATCGGCCCGGCGCCGCGCCGCGCGCGCGACGGCGATCCCGTCCCGGACTACGCGCTCTCCCGGGCCTCCGCGCGATGGCTCGGCGACCTGGGACTCCCGGTCGGAGACTTGGCCTGCCCGGTGACCCGCATGGCGCTCTTCCCGTCGGCCGGGAAACCGGTCTTTCTCCACGCGACCCCGACCGGGCGCAGGGAACTGTGCGTGATCGCCGGGCACGGGGCGCTGACCGACGGACTGGACGCGCTCGTCGCCAGGTCGCCGCGGATCGACCGGGTCGATGGCGCCCTCGGCTCGTTGCGGGACGACGGCGGCCAGGTCGACGTGCGCCTCGAGGACGGCGCCCGGCTGGAGGTCGCCCTGGCGGTCGGCGCCGATGGCGCCCGCTCGCGGACCGCCGCCGCGGCCGGGTTCCCGGGCGGACCGACGGGCTACGGCCACACCGGGATCACCGCCCGGTTGCGGACGGGACGCCCCAACCCGGGCACCGCCTGGCAGTGGTTCGGGGAGGACGACGTGCTGGCGTTGCTGCCGGTGTCCGGGACGGAGGTCTCGATGGTCTGGTCCCTCCCGTCGGGACGGGCCGGGGAACTGCTCGACCGGGACGGCAAGGACCTTCCCGCGGCGATCGCCGCGCGTTGCGACGGGCTTCCGGGAAACATCACCCTGTCGGGGCGCCCGGCCGCGCACCCGC
>CAZZIL010000348.1:0-15593 GCA_964654265.1 uncultured Gammaproteobacteria bacterium
GAAAGAATCGCCGCGGGCGCGCGCGCCGCGCGCCGGGGCGCCGCGGCCGGGCGGGCGCGTCCCGCCCCGCAGGTGCGATAATCCCCCCATGGCAAAGTTGGCGGTCTTGGCCCTGGGGATTGTGCTGGCGCTTCTGCTGAACCGGGTGATTCGCTCGGCGCTCGGCGCCAGCCCGGACTCGAGCGCGGGCGCGGACGGGGACGGAGAAGGGCCCGGGGACGGCCCGGAGCGCCTCGTGCGCTGCAAGCGTTGCGGGACGTACGTGGCGGAGGGCGAGGAGTGCGACTGCGACGGGGGGCGCCGTTGAGCCACTACCGGCGCCACGTGTTCATGTGCGTCAACGTGCGCGAGGACGGCGCGTGCTGCCAAGACTGGGACTCGGAGTCGATGTTGCGCCACTTCCGCCGCCGGCTCAAGGGGATCGGCATGCACGGCGCCGGGCAGGTGCGCGTGAACAAGTCGGGCTGCATGGACCGGTGCGCGGAGGGTCCGATCCTCGTGGTCTACCCGGACGCGGTCTGGTACCGCTACGAGGGGACCGGGGACCTCGACGAGATCATGGACGAGCACATCCTCGGGGGCCGCCCCGTGGAGCGGCTGCGCATCTGACGGTGCCGGCGTCGCGCTACCGGCCGGAGGCCGGGATGATCGACGGCCCGGCCGGGGCCCTGGAGATCGCGACGGCCGGGCAGCCCGGCCCCCCGGCCGGGATCGCGCTGGTCGCGCACCCCCACCCGCTCCACGGCGGGACCATGGACAACAAGGTGTCGCAGACCCTGTGCCGGGCGCTGCACCGCCTGGGGTTCTTTGTCGCGGCGCTGAACTTCCGGGGCGTCGGCCGCTCCGAGGGGTCCTACGACTTCGGGATCGGCGAGGCGGACGACATCGCGGCGCTCGCCCGCCACGCGCGCTCGGTCGCGGGCGATGGCGTCCCGGTGACCCTTGCCGGGTTCTCGTTCGGCGCGGGCGTGCAGGCACGCGCCGCGCAGGCGGTCGCGGCACGCCGGCTGCTGATGGTCGCGCCATCGGTCCCCGAGGACGTCGACCTTGGCGCCGGGATCGACACCCAGGCGCTCGCGGCGCACAACGACGGGATTGTCGACCCGGGCCGCATCGCCGGGTGGTGCCGGAAGAACTCGGCGACGCTGACGCTGGTCCCGGACGCCGGGCACTTCTTCCACGGCCGACTCCACGTCGTCGCCGAGTGGGCGGCAGAGCGCGCCGGGCGCCCCCTTCCCGACCCCGGGACCGGCGCCGGCGCCGGGACGCCCGGCGGTTGACACCGTTGTGCCGACCGGGTATAAGGGAACCCCGACAACGGAGACGGAAGACATGGGGAACTATCAGGACGTGCACCGGCGCTCTCTGGAGCACCCCGACGACTTCTGGGCGGAGGCGGCCGCGCTCGTCGAGTGGGACCGGCCGTGGCGCCGGGTGCTCGATTCCGACGCGGCGCCGTTCTACCGCTGGTTTGTCGGCGGCGAGCTGAACACCTGCCACAACGCGGTGGACCGCCACCTTGCGGACCGCGGGGAGCAGGCGGCGATCGTCCACGACAGCCCGGTGACGGGCGCGAAGCGCACGCTGACCTACCGCGAGCTCCACGGGCAGGTCGCCCGGCTCGCCGGGGTGCTGTCTGGGCTTGGCGTCGACGAGGGCGACCGCGTCATCATCTACATGCCGATGGTGCCGGAGGCGGTGATCGCGATGCTCGCGTGCGCGCGCATCGGCGCGGTCCACTCGGTGGTGTTCGGCGGCTTTTCCGGGGCCGAGCTGGCGAAGCGGATCGACCATGCGCGCCCCAAGGTGATCCTGGCGGCGTCGTGCGGGATCGAGCCCACGCGGATCGTCGACTTCGCGAGCCTGTTGCGGGACGCGCTCGGGATCGCCGGGCACGCACCCGACAAGTGCGTGATCCTGCAGCGCGAGCAGGGGCTGGCGGACCTGGAGCCCGGCCGCGACCTCGACTGGCAGGAGGAGGTCGAGGGGGCGCGCCCCGTCGACTGCCGGCCGGTGCGCGCGACGGACCCGCTCTACATCCTCTACACGTCGGGCACCACCGGGCAGCCCAAGGGGATCGTCCGCGACAACGGCGGCCACGCGGTGGCGATGGCCTGGTCGCTGCCGAACATCTACGGCGTCCACCCCGGGGAGATGTGGTGGTCGGCGTCCGACGTCGGATGGGTCGTCGGCCACTCGTACATCGCGTACTCCCCGCTGATCAACGGGTGCACCACGGTGATCTACGAGGGCAAGCCGGTCGGGACGCCCGACCCCGGCGCGTTCTGGAGGGTGATCGCCGAGCACGGCGTGGTGTCGCTGTTCACCGCCCCGACGGCGATCCGGTCGATCCGGCGCGAGGACCCCGACGGGGAACACATCGGCCGGCACGCGCTCGACCGGTTCCGCGCGCTGTTCCTTGCCGGGGAGCGCTGCGACCCGGAGACGCTCCGCTGGTCCCAGGAGAAGCTCGGCGTGCCGGTGATCGACCACTGGTGGCAGACGGAGACCGCGTGGGCGATCGCGTCGAACTGCCTCGGCATCGAGGAGTTCCCGGTGAAGCCGGGGTCGCCCACCAAGGCGGTGCCGGGCTACGACCTGCGGGTGCTCGACGAGGACGGCAACCCGGCCAAGGCCGGCGAGATCGGCAACCTGGTGGTGCGGCTGCCGCTGCCGCCCGGGACGCTGCAGACGCTGTGGGACGACGACGACGGCTACGTGCGCTCCTACATGGCGCGCTACCCGGGGCACTACCTCACCGGGGACGCGGGCTACATCGACGAGGACGGATACGCCTGGGTGATGTCCCGCATCGACGACGTGATCAACGTCGCCGGCCACCGGCTGTCGACCGGGGCGATCGAGGAGGTGGTCGCGCAGCACCCGGTCGTCGCCGAGTGCGCGGTCGTCGGCGTGGCCGACCAGCTCAAGGGGGAGCTGCCGCTCGGCCTGGTGGTGCCGAAGGCCGGCGCCGAGTTCGACGCCGACACCCTGCGCGACGAGATTGTCGCGCTCGTGCGCAAGGAGATCGGCCCGGTCGCGGCGTTCCGGCTGGTGACGACCGCCGCCCGGTTGCCGAAGACGCGCTCCGGGAAGATCCTGCGCGGCACCATGAAGAAGATGGCCGACGGCGTCGAGCACACCGTGCCGGCGACAATCGAGGACCCGTCGGCGCTCGACGAGGTCGCGAAGCGGCTGGCGGAGCTCGGCTACCCGAAGGGTTCCTGACCCGCGGGGCCGGGCGCCCGGCGCCCGGCGGCCGATGTTCCAGGTCATCCTGCACAGCCCGAGAATCCCGCCCAACACCGGCAACGTCATCCGGCTGTGCGCCAACACCGGGTGCGGCCTGCACCTCGTGAGACCCCTCGGGTTCGAGATCGACGACGCGCGCATGCGGCGCGCCGGCCTGGACTACCGCGAGCGCGTGTCGGTGCGCGTCCACGACTCGCTCGCGCAGGCGCTCGGCGCCGCCGGCGGCGGCGCCCTGCGGGCGTTCTCGTCGCGCGGCACGGTGCCGTGCCACACCGCCGACTACCGGGCGGGCGACGTCCTGCTGTTCGGCAACGAGGAGGCCGGGCTCCCCGAGGACGTGCTGCGGGAGGTCGACCCCGGCAGCCTGCTGCGCATCCCGATGGCGCCCGGGAACCGCAGCCTCAACCTGTCGAACTCGGTGGCGGTCGCGGTCTACCTGGGGCTGCTGCGCGCCGGCGCGCTGGACCGCATGGGCGGCGCGGGGAGTTGCTAGAATCCGGCGCGCCGGGACCGCAAGGGAGGAGCAGGCATGAAGACACGGGCAGCAGTCGCGCACAAGGCCGGGGAGCCGCTGTCGATCGAGACGCTGGAGCTGGAGGGGCCCAAGGCCGGGGAGGTCCTGGTCGAGATCAAGGCGACCGGGGTGTGCCACACCGACGCGTTCACGCTTTCGGGGGACGACCCCGAGGGGCTGTTCCCGGCGGTGCTCGGCCACGAGGGCGCCGGCGTCGTCGTCGAGACCGGCCCGGGGGTGGCGAGCGTCGCCGAGGGCGACCACGTGATCCCGCTCTACGTGCCGGAGTGCCGCAACTGCAAGTTCTGCCTCTCCGGGAAGACCAACCTGTGCCAGGCGGTGCGCGAGACCCAGGGGCGCGGCGTCATGCCCGACGGCACCAGCCGCTTCTCGCTGGGGAGCGAGACCATCCACCACTACATGGGGACGTCGACCTTCTCGAACTTCACCGTGCTGCCCGAGATCTCGGTCGCGAAGATCCGCCCGGACGCCCCGTTCGACAAGGCGTGCTACATCGGCTGCGGGGTCACCACCGGCCTGGGCGCGGTGATCAACACCGCCAAGGTCGCGGCGGGCGACACCGTCGTCGTCTTCGGCCTGGGCGGGATCGGCCTCAACGTCGCGCAGGGCGCCCGGCTCGTCGGCGCCGCCAGGATTGTCGGCGTCGACATCAACCCGGCGCGGGAGGAAATCGCCCGGAAGTTCGGGGTGACCGACTTTGTCGACGCCTCCGCGGTCGAGCCGGGCCGGCTGGTGCCGATGCTCGTCGACATGACGGACGGCGGGGCCGACCACAGCTTCGAGTGCATCGGCAACACCGACACCATGCGCCAGGCGCTGGAGTGCTGCCACAAGGGGTGGGGGCAGAGCGTGATCATCGGCGTCGCCGGGGCCGGCCAGGAGATATCGACCCGCCCCTTCCAGCTGGTCACCGGCCGCTCGTGGCGCGGCACCGCCTTCGGCGGCGCGCGCGGGCGCACCGACGTGCCGAAGATCGTCGACTGGTACATGCGCGGGATGGTCAACATCGACGACCTGATCACCCACACCATGCCGCTGGCGCGGATCAACGACGCCTTCGACCTGATGCACTCCGGCGAGTCGATCCGCGGCGTCGTGCTGTTCGACGGGGAGTAGGCGCCGGCGGGCGCGCCCCGGCGCGTCCCCGCGCGCATGCCGTGTGATATATTCCCTGCGGACCCTTGGCCGACGGCCGTCGCCCGACTGCCGAAGGCGGACCCCCTGATGCGCTACTCGATCTTCTCCCTTGCCAAGAACGCCTTCAGTCGGCACCGCGACTGGCCGCGGGCGTGGCGCAGCCCGGCGCCGAAGCCGAACTACGACGTGGTCATCGTGGGCGGCGGCGGTCACGGCCTGGCGACGGCCTACTACCTGGCGAAGGTGCACAACATCACCGACGTGGCCGTGGTCGAGAAGGGCTGGCTCGGCGGCGGCAACACCGGGCGCAACACCACGATCGTGCGCTCCGCCTACCTGTGGGACGAGTCGGCGCGCATCTACGAGCACGCGCTCAAGCTGTGGGAGACGCTCAGCCTGGAGCTCAACTTCAACGTGATGTTCTCGCCGCGGGGATGCACGCAGCTGTCGCACAACGTCCACGACTGGCAGGAGCAGCAGCGCCGCGCCGCGGCGTGCCGGCTCAACGGGATCGACGCGGAGCTGATCGGCCCCCGCCAGGTGAAGGAGCTGATGCCGATCATCAACCTGGACACGCACCACCCGATCGTCGGGGGGCTCCACCAGCCGCGCGGCGGGATCGCCCGCCACGACGCGGTCGCGTGGGGATACGCGCGCGCCGCCGACCGGCTCGGGGTCGACATCATCCAGAACTGCGAGGTGACCGGGTTCCGCATCGAGAACGGCGCCGTCAGGGGGGTCGAGACCGCGTTGGGGCCGATCGGCGCCAACCGCGTCGGTTGCGTCCCGTCCGGGCACAGCGGCCTGCTGGCCAAGATGGCCGGGTTCCGCCTGCCGCTGGAGACGTTCCCGCTGCAGGCGTTCGTCTCCGAGCCGATCCGCCCGGTGCTTGACGTGGTGGTGATGTCGCTGACCCTCCACGGCTACGTCAGCCAGTCGGACAAGGGCGAGCTCGTGGTCGGCGGCGGCACCGACTCCTACCTGTCGTACGCGCAGCGCGGGAGCTACCACCAGCTCGAGGCGACGGTCGCGCCGATCGTCGAGCTGTTCCCGATCTTCTCGCGCCTGCGCATGCTCCGGCACTGGGCCGGCCTCGTCGACGTGACGACGGACCGCTCGCCGATCATCTCGGCGACGCCGGTGAAGAACCTGTTCTTCAACTGCGGCTGGGGAACCGGCGGGTTCAAGTCGACCCCCGGGTCGGGGCATGTGTTCGCCGAGACGCTCGCAAAGGGGGAGCCGTCGCCGATGGCCGCGCCGTTCTCCATTGAGCGCTTCCACACCGGGGCGCTCATCGACGAGGGATCCGCCGCGGGGGTGGCGCACTAGCCATGCTGCTGATCCGGTGCCCATGGTGCGGCGAGCGCGAGGAGAGCGAGTTCCACAACCGGGGCGAGGCCCACCTCGCGCGCCCGGCGGACCCCGACGCCCTGACGGACCAGGAGTGGGGCGACTACCTGTTCTTCCGCGACAACACGAGGGGCTGGCAGTCCGAGATGTGGTCCCACGACTTCGGCTGCCGCCGGTGGTTCAACATGGCGCGCAACACCGCCACCGGGGAGATTCTCGCCACGTACAGGCTTGACGAGCCCCGGCCGGAGTTCCCGGACGCGCCCGGTGAGCCCAAGGCGGTCGCCGACGGCGCCGATGCCGACGACGACGCCGACGACGCCGACACCGGGAACGGGGAGGAAGGCGCCCCCGGAAAGGGGGACGAGTCCAGCGGCGACGGCGACGGTGACGACGGCGACGGCGCGGCCGAGGACGCCAAGGCCGACTCCCAACCCCCCGCCGACGCGAAGGAGGCGCCGTGACACAGGTGCGCCGCCTCCCCGAGGGGGGACTGATCGACCGGTCGAAGACCCTCAGGTTCAGCTTCGACGGGACGGCCCGCACCGGGCATCCCGGCGACACCCTCGCCTCCGCGCTGCTCGCCAACAACGTGATGCTGGTCGGCCGCAGCTTCAAGTACCACCGCCCGCGCGGGATCTGCACCGCCGGGGTCGAGGAGCCGAACGCGCTGGTCCACGTCGGCGAGGGCGGGCGCGCCGAGCCGAGCGCGCGGGCGACCACCATCGAGCTCCACGACGGCCTGCGCGCGAAAAGCCAGGGCGGCTGGCCGAGCGCCGGCGCCGACCTGCTCTCCGTCGTGTCGCTCTTCTCGGGGTTGCTCCCCGCCGGGTTCTACTACAAGACGTTCATGTGGCCGCCCAGGCTGTGGATGAACTACGAGCGCGTGATCCGCATGGCCGCGTCGTTCGCGGTCCCGCCGGACCGGCCCGACCCGGACCGTTACACCCACCGTCACGCCCACTGCGACGTGCTCGTGGTGGGGGCCGGCCCCGCGGGCCTGGCGGCCGCGCTCGCCGCCTCCGCCTCCGGGGGGCGGGTGATCCTGGTCGACGACCAGCCGCGGGCCGGGGGATCCCTCCTGCACGACCCGGCGGCGTCGGTCGACTCGTCGACCGGGGTCGAGTGGGCCGACCGGGTCGCCGCCCGGCTTGCCGAGGCGGGCAACGTCACCCACCTTCAGCGCACGACCGTCGTCGCCCACCACGACCACAACTATCTCATCGCGGCCGAGACGGTGGCGCCCGCCGGCGCCGACGCCGGGGGGCCGCCGCCGCGCCTTCCGCGGATGCGCCTGTGGCGCATCCGCGCCCGCCAGGTCGTCATCGCCGCCGGGGCGATCGAGCGCCCATTGCTGTTCGCCAACAACGACACCCCCGGCGTGATGATGGCCGACGCCGTCGACAAGTACGTCAACCGCCACGCGGTCCTGCCGGGGCAGAAGGTCGTGCTCTACACCAACAACGACAACGGCTACCGTTGCGGGGTGTCGGCCGCCAAGGCGGGCGCCCAGGTCACCGTCGTCGACCCGCGCGCGCAGCCCGGCAAGGGCGGATGGCCCGCCAAGGCGCGGGAGGCCGGCCTCGACATCCGCACCGGCAGCGTGGTGCTCGGCGCCGAGGGCGGCGCCCGCGTCAGAAGGGCCAACATCGCCCCGCTGACGGACCGGTCGGCGGTCCCGCCCGAGATTGGCGACGCCACCCAGTCGTCGTGCGACCTGGTCGCCGTCTCCGGGGGATGGACGCCGACCGCCCACCTGCTCAGCCAGTCGGGCGGGCGGCTGAGGTTCGACGGCGCGCTCGGCGCGTTCGTCCCGGACTCCGCCGGGCCGACCGCCCCGGCCCGGTGCGCCGGGGCCGCCGCCGGCGAGCTCACGCTCGCCGGGTGCCTGCGCGACGGCTCGGCCGCCGGCAGCGAGGCCGCGCGGGCCGCCGGGCTCAAGGCCCCGACCGTCGAGCCCCCCAAGGCGGAGGACGTCGGCGGCGAGGCGGAGCCGACGCTGCACCTCCCGGTCGCGCCGGCGGCCGGGCGCCGGAGCAAGGTGTTTGTCGACCTGATGAACGACGTCACCGACGAGGACATCCGCCTCGCGGAGCGCGAGGGTTACGACTCGGTCGAGCACATGAAACGCTACACGGCGGCGGGGTTCGGCTCCGACCAGGGGAAGACCGGGAACGTCAACGCGCTGGTCACGCTCGCCGCCGCGCGCGGGATGGCGCCGGCGGAGGTCGGCCACACCACGTTCCGGCCGAACTACGTCCCGGTGCCGCTCGGCCTCGTCGCCGGCACGCGCACCGGGACGACCTACCTGCACCGGCGCAAGACGCCGATCCACTCGTGGCACGACGCGAACGGCGCCGTTTATGAGCATGTCGGCGACTGGCTGCGCCCGCGCTACTTCACGAAGACCGGAGAGCCGATGGGCGAGGCGGTGCGCCGCGAGTGCCTCGCGGTGCGCGAGGCGGTCGGCGTGCTCGACGCGTCGACGCTGGGCAAGATCGACATCCGCGGCCCGGACGCCCCGGCGTTCCTGGACATGGTCTACACCAACATGTTCAGCACGCTCAAGCCGGGCCGGGGACGCTACGGGGTCATGCTCAACGAGAACGGGATGATCTTCGACGACGGGGTGACGTTCCGCCTGGCGGAGGACCACTACCACATGACGACCACCACCGGCGGGGCCGGACGCGTGATGTCGTGGCTGGAGGCGTGGCTGCAGACCGAGTGGCCCGAGATGAGGGTCTGGTGCACGTCGGTCACCGAGCAGTGGGGGGTGATCGCGCTCGCCGGCCCGATGTCCCGGCACCTGCTCGGGGAGCTCACCGACCAGCAGCTCGACAGCGAGTCGTTCCCGTTCATGAGCTGCCGCGACTGCCTGGTCGCCGGCGTGCCCGCGCGCATCTTCCGCATCAGCTTCACCGGCGAGGTGGCGTTCGAGGTGAACGTCCCGGCCACCCACGCCCTCCACGTCTGGGAGCGCATGGTCGACCTCGGCGCGGCACACGGGCTCACGCCGTACGGGACCGAGGCGATGCACGTGCTGAGGGCCGAGAAAGGCTTCATCATCGCGGGCCAGGACACCGACGGGACGCTCACCCCGCACGACATGGGACTCGGCTGGCTGGTCTCGAAGGCCAAGAAGGACTTCCTCGGCAAGCGGTCGCTCGCGCGCGCCGACACCGCGCGGGAGGACCGCCGCCAGATGGTCGGCCTGCTGACCGAGGACCCGGCGCGGGTGATCCCCGAGGGGGCGCACCTCGTCGACGACGCGGCGGCGGCGATCCCGGCAAGGATGCTCGGCAACGTCACCTCCAGCTACATGAGCCCGTCCCTCGGGCACTCGGTCGCCCTCGCGATGGTCCGGGGCGGGCGCGCGCGCATGGGGGACCGCGTGTTCGCGTCGGACGGCACGGGCGCCGAGACCGTCCCGGCTCGGATTGTGGAGCCGGCGTTCTACGACCCGAAGGGGGAGCGCACCCGTGGCTGACATCCCGGGGTATCGCTCCCCGCTGCAGGGGGTTGTCGGCGGCGGCGCGCTCAGGATGGAGGAGCGCACGCGCATCGGCAAGGTCGTGTTCAGGGCCGACCCGGGCGGGCCGGCGGCCAAGGCGTTCGAGCAGGCGGCCGGGGTCGCGCTGCCGACCGAGCCCAACACGACCGCGTCGGCGAAGGACCGCCTCGTCCTCTGGCTCGGCCCGAACGAGTGGATGGTGCACTGCCCTGAGGCCGGGACCGGCGCGCTCGTCAAGTCGATCGCCAAGGCGACGGAGGGGATGCACGCGGCGGCGGTCGATGTCAGCGCGCAGCACACCGTGATCCGGATCGGGGGGCCGCACGCCCGCGATGCGCTGGCGCACGGCAGCCCGCTCGACACCCACCCCTCCGTGCTCCAGGCGGGACGGTGCGCGCAGACGCGGCTCGACACGGCGGCCATCCTGCTGCACAAGGTCGACGACACCCCGGTGTTCGACATCCAGGTGTGCTGGAGCTTCGCCGAGCACGTGTGGAACCTGCTCAGCCTGCTCGGCGAGGAGTTCGCGGAGACGGAGACGCCCAAGGAGGGGTGACAAGCCCCCCGGAACCGGCGGGGGAATCGGCCGCGGCCCCTTCGACGGCCCTTGCGCCCGCCGCCCCGAAAATGTAACATGCGCGCCTGCGCGGGGAGTGCCCCGCCCCAACGACAAAGGAGGCAAGATGTCGGACAAGAAGGCGCCCGTCCTGACCACCACGGCCGGGAACCCGGTGGCGGACAACCAGAACTCGATCACCGCCGGGGCGCGAGGCCCGGTCCTGTTGCAGGACTACCAGCTGATCGAGAAGCTGGCGCACCAGAACCGCGAGCGGATCCCCGAGCGCACCGTCCACGCCAAGGGGTGGGGCGCCTACGGGACGCTGAAGGTCACCAACCCGGAGATTTACGAGAAGTACTCGCGCGCCAAGGTCTTCAAGCCCGGGGCGGAGACCGAGATGATCGCGCGCTTCTCGACGGTCGCCGGCGAGCTGGGGGCCGCCGACAACGAGCGCGACGTGCGCGGCTTCGCGCTGAAGTTCTACACCGAGGAGGGGAACTGGGACATGGTCGGGAACAACACCCCGGTGTTCTTCGTCCGCGACCCGTACAAGTTCCCGGACTTCATCCACACGCAGAAGCGCCACCCGCGGACCAACCTGCGCAGCGCGACGGCGATGTGGGACTTTTGGTCCCTGAGCCCGGAGAGCCTCCACCAGATCACGATCCTGTTCTCCGACCGGGGGTGCCCCAGGACCCCGATGCACATGAACGGCTACGGGTCGCACGCGTTCAGCCTGATCAGCCGCGACAACGTGCGCCACTGGGTGAAGTTCCACTTCAAGACCCGCCAGGGGCACGAGTTCTACACCAACGCGGAGGCGTGCGAGGTCATCGGCAAGACCCGCGAGGGGTTCCAGGAGGCCCTGTACCACGCGATCGAGAGCGGCAACCACCCCAAGTGGGACATGAAGATCCAGGTGATGCCGGAGACCGACGCGGAGAAGACGCCCTACAACCCGTTCGACCTGACCAAGGTCTGGCCGCACGGGGACTACCCGCTGATCGACGTCGGGACGCTGGAGCTCAACCGCAACCCCGACAACTACTTCGCGGAGATCGAGCAGGTGGCGTTCTCGCCCTCCAACATCGTCCCGGGGATCGGGTTCTCGCCCGACAAGATGTTGCAGGCGCGGATCTTCTCCTACGCGGACGCGCACCGCCACCGCCTGGGCACGCACTACGAGGCGCTCCCGGTGAACGCCCCGAGGTGCCCGGTGCGCCACTACAACAAGGACGGGATGATGCGCTTCTTCCAGAACGACTCCGGCAACCCCGACGCCTACTACGAGCCCAACAGCGTCGGCGGGCCGGCGCAGGACGCCTCCTACGCCGAGCCGCCGCTGAAGGTGTCCGGCGACGCCGACCGTTACGACCACCGGGAAGGCAACGACGACCACACCCAACCGGGGAACCTGTTCAGGCTGTTCAGCCCCGAGCAGCAGCAGCGGCTGTTCTCGAACTACGCCGAGGCCATGCAGGGGGTCCCCGACGAGATCATCGAGCGCCAGATGGCGCACTTCCGCAAGGCGGACCCCGCCTACGAGGAGGGGGTGCGCAAGGCGCTCGAGAAGCTGAGGAAGGGCCAGGCCGCCGCCTGACGCGGCCGGCAAGGCCGGCGGGGAAAGGCCGAGGCCCCGCCCCGCCCGATCGGGTCAGGACTCGCCGAGCCAGTCGCGGCCGACCAGGTAGCGGGAGAGCAGCCGCTCCTCCTCGCTGCCGGCCTCGGCCTGCCAGCCGTAGCGCCAGCACGCGTGCGGCGGCAACGACATCAGGATCGCCTCGGTCCGCCCGCCCGACTGGATCCCGAACAGGGTGCCGCGGTCGTGGAGCAGGTTGAACTCGACGTAGCGCCCCCTCCGGTACAGCTGGAACTCGCGCTCGCGCGCGCCGTACGGGGTGTCCTTGCGACGCCCCAGGATCGGGAGGTACGCCCTCGTGAAGCAGTCGCCGACGCAGCGCGTCAGACTCTCCAGGTGCGCCAGGCCGCCCTCCTCGACGTCGTCGTAGAAGATGCCGCCGATGCCCCGCGGCTCGCCGCGGTGCGGCAGCTGGAAGTACTCGTCGCACCATCTCTTGAAGCGGGGGTAGTGCCCGGGGTCGACTTGGTCCAGAGCCTCCTTGCAGGTGCGGTGGAAGTGGACGCAGTCGTCGTCAAACCCGTAGAACGGGGTCAGGTCCATGCCGCCGCCCGCCCAACACACCTGTTCCTTCCCGCCCGCCGGGGCGACCACGAAGACGCGGACGTTCATGTGGACGGTCGGGGCGTACGGGTTTGCCGGATGCAGCACGAGCGAGACCCCGCCGGCCTCGAACGGGCGCCCCCCCAGCTCGGGGCGGCGCGCCGTCGCCGCCGGCGAGAGCGACTCGCCGCGGACGCGCGAGAAGTTGACCCCGCCGCGCTCAAGCACCGACCCGTTCTCGACCAGCATCACCCGGCCGTGCCCGGCCAGCCGGCCCTGGCCCTCCCAGCGGTCGTCCAGGAACGGCTTCTCCTCCACCCCGCCCAGCTCGGAGACGATGCGCTCCTGCAGGCCGGACATGTAGTCGAAGATCGCCTCCGCGGTGTCGCCCCCCATGCGCGCGCCGCCCCTAGCCGCCGGCGACCGCCGACAGGTAGCCGGGCGCCAGGCCCGCCCGCAACTCCGAGAGCCGCCTGCCGGGGTCCGGCGAGGACATGAAGACCTCCCCCACCAGCAGGCCGCGGGCGCCGAACCCGCGGAGGCGCGCGACGTCCCGGGGCGAGGAGATCCCGCTCTCCGAGACCACCAGCCGGTCCGCCGGGACCAGCGGCAACAGCTCGGCCGTGACCTCCAGCGAGACCTCGAAGGTCCGCAGGTTCCGGTTGTTGATGCCGACCATCCCGATGTCGGTGTCGAGCGCCTTGGCCAACTCCTCCCCGTCGTGCACCTCGACCAGGCAGTCCATCCCCAGGTCCCCGGCAAGCGCGCCGAACTCCCGCAGCCGGGGAAGGTCGAGCACCGACGCCAGCAACAGGATCGCGTCCGCCCCGCACGCCCGCGCCTCGTGCACTTGGTAGGCCGAGATCACGAAGTCCTTGCAAAGCAACGGCAGCCGGGTCGCGTTGCGCGCGCACGCCAGGTGCGCAAGCGTCCCCATGAAGAACGGGTCGGTCAGCACCGACAGGCACGCCGCCCCGTTGCGCTCGTAGCCCTCCGCGATCGCATGCACGTCGAAGTCCTCGCGGATCATCCCCCGGCTTGGGCTCGCCCGCTTGATCTCGCAGATGAACCCGGCGCCCTCCCGGTTCGCGCACTCCGACAGGCGCCGGGCAAAGCCCCGCGCCGCCGGCGCCGCGCGCGCGCGCGCCGCGACCGCCGACAGGTCCTGCCCTGCCTCCCGCAAGGCGACCTCGCGCTCCTTCTCGCGGATGATCCGCCCAAGTATGTCCGAGTCGGCCTGCCCCATCAACCAGTCCCTGCGTGAGAGCCGATTCTAGCAAGCGAGGGGGGGATTTTCCGCGGTTGCGCGCGTCCCGGGACACGGGGCGGGAAGGCGGGGACAGCGCATCCGCCCTCCCCCAAAGCGCCGCTCGCGTGGCAGAACGGTCGTCAGGACACGGGTCCGGCGGTCTCGCCAGAACCGCCTGTCGGGTGCTCGCTCGCGATACTCGCCTTTCCCGTCGTCGGGGAGCGGCGAAGTCTCTTCGCAATGTCCCGCAGGAACTCCTCCGCCTCGACGTTGATGACGGTTATCCTGCCATCGTCAACGCCGAGGATCTCCGCTATCTCCGACTCCTCCCTCTTCCTCGCGTCCTCGTCATCATACTTCCCGACCACCAGCAGCTCCCCAAGGCCAAAATCCCGGAGCGCCTCCCTCAGCAACGCATTGATGTGGCGGTCGGCAAAACCGTACCCAATGACCACGATCTGCACGGCAAACCTTCCAAGCCGGCGGAAGAGCACACGGTAGGTCCAGTACGGGAACGGAAACGCGTCGCGCTCCTTTTCCCGGAACCCAAGCACGAGGGCCGCCCTCTCGATGTCGTACGGAGGATCGACCATGACCAGCACACCGGGCCGGATCTCGACCCAATCGATCGAGCCGTGCACCTTGTAGAGATCAATGATTGCCCGGGTAGAATCCCGGGAAGACTGCTCGGGTTCCCAGGTGCGCTCCCCGTCTCGCTTAGTGAACCCCCTCCTGGCACAAAGGCCGTCGTTCACCTCGACGCCCAAGTCGAAGTTCAGCGTGAACGCATGAATGGGACTCCCCAGCGCCTCTCTCAGGCCCGCGAACCCCATGAAGTAGTTCGGGGCACCGATCCTCTTCGGGTCCAAGTGCCCCCCGACCTCTCCGAGCACCATCCGCAAAAACGCGTCCCTGTCCTCTTCCGAGACCACACCGGCGCCGACACTCTCCTCCCGAAGCACGTCCACCAGCGTCTCGATGTTGAAGCTGTGCCGCCTCCTGACATACGCCACGCTTTCTGTCGGCGCCGAGAGGGCGGCCACCTCCTGGTCGTGGACAAACTCCTCGGCCGAACCATACAAGATCCAGTACTCGCGCCGCTTGCCTTGGGTGTTGATCCTGCCCTTGATCCCGTCCAGCATCCCGGCCGATCCCGGCACACCGAGATTCTGGCTGGCGCCGGCGCCCATCAGAAAGAACAGGTCGGCCGTCTTGATCTCAGCCATGTTCCCCCCGAGGTTCCGTTGCAGGGGCCTCCAGCTGCCTCTCGATCTCCGCAAGCACAACGGAAGCCCGGCTCTGCGGACCCGCCCTTTCCGCCAAGACCCTGGCGGTCTCACGCCAGTGGGGATCCATCCGCAGGAGAAGACGGCGTTCGCCCTTGCCACTCCCCTCCCCGAAGACAACCCGCCCAATGATCGCAACCGTGTCCTCGGGGGCCGCTTGCGCCAAGGAGGCCAGCGATGCGCCCAGATTGACATGTCCATCCAGCAGGTCGCCATCCGTCTTTTCCAGTGTCAACCGAACAAGACGGGCGAGCTCCACCGGGTCGAAAAGTCCGTTGTGCGCGTGTATCCAGTACTCCAGCCCCAGAAACGGCGCGCGGTCCTCGCAGTGTTCCAGCAACCACCTCCAGAACTTGAGGAGCTCGGCGCCTTTCCGCGCATCCGGCGGATCTCGGTCCCCCCCTGTCCAATTCCCGGCAAACTCGATAAACTGTGCCAGCTGCTCCGGCCGGGCAACCTTCAGGAAGGACTGGATCAGCCCGTGCTCGAACCCAACGCCCTCGTATCTCACGAAGGCCGACGCCAGGTG
>CAZZIL010000349.1:0-1904 GCA_964654265.1 uncultured Gammaproteobacteria bacterium
AATTCTTGCCCGAATCCGCAACGACACGGTTCACGCGCGCCAAGCCCGGCGGCGTGCCGGGATTGGGCGCGTCGCCCCTCAGTCCGCGCGCACGGCATCGCCGACATCCGGCGAATTCCGCGAGGTGGTCGCGCGGGACCGCACTGGTGGGCAAGCCGGTCCGGACCGGCACGCCCGAACGACGGCGGGCGACTCGGGTGCGACCAGGGCTCGGCGACCGTCGCCGCTGGCGGGGTCTTGGTGTCAGCGGCCGTCCCGACCCGAAGACCCGCTGTGTCAGGCGTTTAGTCGGGCCCGTGTTCCGCAAGCAAGTCATTCATCGCGTCGTTGACGCATCGGTTGCCGCACGTGACCCACGCCAGTCGTCGACCGTGCTTGTCGAGATGCGGCTCGACCTCCATGTGCACGGTCCCGTCCCTCAGCAACCAAGCGAGACTGTCTCGCGTGGAGGGGCCAAGGGGGTGGTGCATCTCTGGCGCCCTCACGTTCAGCAACCGGACAGGTGGATTGCCACCCCGTGTCTCGAACGTGTCACCGTCAATGACCCGGCTGACCGTCTCAGTGCTCTTCGTCCTTTCCGTCCTGTCCATGGCTATCCCTCGACATACGCGACCGCGCCGCCCTCGGCGCGATCCGGTGATCCTACCTTGGGGCGGCACGGCAGTCAAGGCTGGCGGTCTCTCCCGGCGGCAGACAGGGGCGGCCCACCCGCACCGGGAGGCGGGGGACGCCCGCCGCCGTGCGGACCCGCGCCCCGCCCGCGGCACCGCCGCGCGCGGTTCTGCTACAATAGGCGGATGCGCAAGGCAGCACTGTGCGCATTCCTCCTCGTGGCCGCCGCACAGGCGGAGGGGGAAGAGTATGTCGCGGAAACTGGAGCGGGGGCGGTGACGCTTCCGGGGGGCGTCTATTCGCAGGTCGAGATCGACGCCAAGCTCCAGCAGATCAACTCGGAGATCCTCAACCTGCGGGAGATGACCGGGCTTCAGCTCGACGTGGTCTCCGCCGACGCCGGGGAGGCCAAGGCGTACATCGACCGCATCCTCCTGGTGTTCCTGATCGCCACCGCGGTCATCGCCTACCTCTTGGTCAACGGCATCCGCCGCCACCAGAGCAACCAGGTGTTGCGCATGCGCCGGCTGATCAAGGACGGCGAGACCATGCTGGCCGACATCGACAAGCTGATGTCGCGCCCCGACGTCGAGCACTACCGCGCCAACCGGAAGCTGGCCGAGGTCAAGTCCCAGCTCAAGGAGTCCGCGAACCGGACCCTGTCGCAGACCCACGTCCGCGACGTCTACGCGGTCGCGTCGGACCCCAACCTCCCGGCGTTGCTGTTCGTCCAGGCGAAGGCGATCAAGGCCGAGCAGGCCGGCAACTGGGAGGACGCCGTCAGGCACTGGGAGGAGGTCGTCACGATGGACCCGAACGAGCCCGACCACTACCTGCACTTGGCGCACACCTACAAGAACCTGTCGAGCACGCACGCCGGGGCCGACCACGAGCACTACCTGCAGCTGTCCCTGAGGTGTTACCAGGAGTACGCCAACCGGACCAAGGGGCTGCACGAGGCGTTCAGGCCGCCCCCCTTGCCGGTGGGCCAGCCTCCCCCCTCGGTCCAGGCGCCGCCGCCGGCGACGGGGATCGAGGTCCACCGTCCACTGCACATTGCCGCGCAGCCTGCGCAGCCGCCCGCCCCGCCGGCCCTTGCCCGGCCGGTGGCGGTCGCCCCGGCCCCGGTGCACAGGACGCCCGTGACAATCCCCCGCCCCCCGGTGTCGCCAAGGCCCAAGCCGGGCCGGATCACGGCCCACCGGGCCGAGCCACCGGCGGAGGCTCCGGCGCAACTGGCGGCGCCACCGCCCCCTTCGCCGGCCCCGGTCGCGGCGGTCGCGCACCCGGAC
>CAZZIL010000350.1:0-1736 GCA_964654265.1 uncultured Gammaproteobacteria bacterium
TGCGCAAGCTGGCCGAGGAGACCGGTTCCCGATTCGCGTGCGGTGTCGTGCTACATGGCGGCGAGACCTGCGCCCCCTTCGGGGACCGCCTGTACGCCGTCCCGATCCGCAGGCTCTGGGAACCCGCGACGTGACGCGATCACCTCCCCCGTCGGTGCCCCGGCTCGCGGCGGGACCCAGTGCGCACGCGCCCGTGATCCAGGGACGGCACGGCTTTCGGCTGGCGGGCGGGTTCTTTCAAATTGGGGAAGGATTTTTTTCACTACATCATATTGAAAGAAAAATTGATTTCGATGGTTCTTTGAGATTTTTTTCAAAATGCGCGAATGATTTTTTCAGTCACTCTCGTAGGCACTCTCAATCCGAGCCGCGTGCGAACAGCACTCGGGGGTCGGATCCCTCTGGCGTGAGTGTACGGCCGAGGCGCCGCACACCCCCACAGTGCGCAAGTGGCGCCAGCGTGCGGCATCGCACCACAGGCGGCGAGAGATCCCCGACCGCTGGTGCCGTCCCGCGACCCGTTGGTCTTGGGAGTCCGCGATGTGGCGCAGCCACCTTCCTCACCAGTGTCCCGACCTGTGGAAGCGTCTCTTGCGTCCCGACCCCGATCAGGGGGTGACGCCTTCCCCGGTTCGTGATTCCCTTTCCTTTTGGGAAACTTTTTCTTTCACTCTATCAAACTGAAAGAAAAAGGGTTTTTTACTGATCGCGAGAGCTTTTTTCAATCCTCGGGATGAATTTTTCTTTTTTCTGGCAGAATTCTCTACCGTCACCCGAACCTTGGGTCTTCTTTCCAATGACAACGGACCACAGCATCAAACGCCATGTGCGACACCGCCTGCTGGAGCGGCTCGAGGCGTGGCCGGGGGTGCTCTTGCTGGGCCCGAGGCAGTCCGGCAAGACGACCATCGCCCAGGCGCTACTGGTCCCGCTCGGGTTCGCCTACCGCGACTTCGATGATGATGACGTCCGGGAAAGCGCGCGCCAGGACCCCCGGGGGTTCTTGGCGGACCTCCCCGACAACGCGATCCTGGACGAGGTGCATCGCGTGCCCGAGATCATCCTTCCGCTCAAGCGGCGCATCGATGGCGATCGGGAGCGCGCAAACTTCCTGCTCACGAGCTCCTGCGCCCTGCTTCGGGCCATGCCCGACTCGTTGGCCGGCAGGCTGGAGCACCTGCGGCTCTTTCCCCTGTCGGTGTGCGAGAGGGAAGGCGTCCGGCCGACCTTCCTGGACCACCTCTTCGCCGCGGACTTCAGGATGGGCAAGCACAGAAGCCTCGGCGCGGATCTCCGCGGGAGGATCGTGCGCGGCGGCTACCCGGTCATCCGACCGGACACGCCCCCGGGATTCTGGCGGGGATGGTACGCCAGCTACGTGTCGAGCCTGATGCGGCGGGACGCGTCCACGCTGTACCGGGTTTCCCACCCTGACGTTCTCATGCGGCTGTTGACCGCCGCGGCAGGCGAGACGGCCAGACCCCTGAACGCCAATCGGCTGGCGGCAAGGTTCGAGGTCACACGGCCGACCGTCCGGCAGTACCTCAGGTTGCTGGAGCAACTGTTCGCGCTGGAGATGGTCCCGCCATGGGGCGCCAACCTGTTACACACCATTGCCAAGGCGCCCAAGATGCACGTCGGCGACACCGGGCTGGCATGCGGCCTGCTCGGGTTCGACGCCGACACCCTCGCGACCAAACGAGACCTCCTCGGGCAAATGACAGAGACCTTCGTCT
>CAZZIL010000351.1:0-4125 GCA_964654265.1 uncultured Gammaproteobacteria bacterium
TCGCCGCCTCCAGCACGCCGTTGCGCACCGCGTCGTACAGCTGGAAGTCGCCCGTCACGTCCTTCGCGCCGAACGGCTTGAACTCCAGCTCGCCGCCCGTCTTCTCCTTGATGCCGTTGCACCAGTCCTTGAACAGCTGCAATCCCAGGCCGCCCGGCCACGAGGTCTGGATCTTCCAGCTGGTGGTCTGCTGTGCCGCCGCGTTGCCGATGAACGGCATCGCGATCCCCGCCGCGCCCGCCGCGCCCAAGAGCCTGCGCCGTGACAGCCCGCCGCCGCGCCGCTCCGGTTTTTCCGTGGTCTGCCCCATGCCCCCTCCTTGCGGGATCCGGTTTGGGGCGGATTGTAGCACATCCCTTGGGGGGTTCGGCGCGGTTGCGGCGAATTGCATGCAATTCGGCTCAGTGGCGGCCCGGCGCGCCCGCGGGGGTGTGCGTCACCCGCGGGAACCGGCGGCAACGGCGCTGGCCCGGCACGGGGGTCCCCGCCTAGGCCGGGCCCCGCGCCCGGCGGGCGGGGACGGCGCGCCGCCGACAGGGGTCATCCCCGACCGAGTTCCCGGCAGGCGCCCCCAAGCCCGGCGGGCGTGATGCGCCGCGACCCGCCGGCATGGGCGCCGGGCAGACGATCCGGACCCGGTCACCGGGCCGGAGACGCCGATGGACGAGCGAACAAGGCGATCCCCGCGTGACTGACGGTCGCGATCCCCGCCGATGCCCCTGCCGCCGACCGGGAACGCGGCCGACGCGCCGGCCGGCGCGCAACGCCCTGCGTGAGGCCCGGCCGGGAAACGCCCCGCATGGGAGGACAGCCGCCCCCCCTTGACCAGGCGCCGGGAACCAGACGAACAAAGGGTTGGGAGCTGTGCCCAGTGGCCGCTGGTCCGGAAAGCCGACGGAAGCGCACCGCGCGACAGGCCGAGCACCCAAGTGTGATACACTTGACGCACGATGGCCCAAGGAAGCGACCACCCGGGAAGAGGAGCGATTGGAGAACACCAATCCTCTGGGGAGACTGTGTCCCTTGGCGGACCGGGCACGACCACAGGAGGCACGTCACCAGTGGTGACCCACTCGGCAAGCGGCGCGCCACAGGCGACAGCGACCGCGCAACGCCCTGTCGGCATCGGGGTGGCCTGGCCGCTCCCACCACCCGATGAGCGAGCCCCGGACGCGGACGCTGCGTTCGACCGAGCGCAAGGACCCGACGAGGTGCTCCCCCGCCTGAGATCCCTCGTCCTCAGCGCCCGATATGAACGGGATGCCCTGACGCCCCCCGAACAGGCCGACACGATCAGCCTGCTCGTTGCCATAATGAAATCGGGCAAGGAACGCCCGTTTGAGCGGGAACCGGGCGACACCTATCCGATTGACAACTGGGCGGACGTCCACGTGGAGATGATCGACCTGATCACCGCGTGTCTTTCGAAGGCCGACGCCCTCTCGATAGGCATGGCGGAGGAGCATGGCAACCAGGTACTTGACCTAGTAGACTACCTGTTCGAGTACACCCGCGGCAAGCTGGGCACCACCCCCCGCAACGACCCCGCCATGCGTGGCAACGGCGGCGTTGACCACTACGCGGAATCGTCACAGTGGGCCCGGGCCGCGCTGTTCCGGGGACTCGTGTGGCTTGTCGGGACGCTCCGCCACGAGGGGGCCGACCGACACTCCGAGGCCATCTCCCGGGCGCAGGACATGTGCCAGAATTTTCTCGAGATGGAATCCAGCTGTCCGCCCATGCAGGAGTACGGCTACCATGTCCCATACCTGTACGGGTGGGACGCGAGGTGGATGCGGTCCATGGTCCCGCACGTCTTTCCGGCCGCCGCCGCCGACAAGAGGCGGTTCCTGGCCGCATGGGGAGGCTTTCTCGAGGAGAATCCGTCGGAGGAGATGTTCCTCGACCCCGTCTTCCTCGGGCTGTGCAGGCGCGGACTGGAGCTGACAGAGAGTGACGTGTACAGTCCGGTGCTTCCCGACCCGGAGTTCGCGGTCGGGAGGCTTCTTGCGTACGCCCACCTCCACTTCGAGGGCTTCGGCCCCGACCACCCCCTGCTCAGGAAGTTCTGGGAGGGGAGCAGGCCTCGGCAACGCGCGGGATTTGTCCACTACGCGGGGAAGTACATCCGGATCGATTGCCCGTCCGGCCGGGAGTTCGACGGCCCCCGGGTCATAGCGTCCTGGGAATGGTTGCTTGACCAGGAGGATCTTGAGGCCCTCTCCATGCTTGGGCCATGGATCTGCCTGCGAAGCGGGATATTCACGCCGGGCGAGCTGGCGGACCTGGCCCTGCGCACGCTAGAGAAAACCGAGGGTCGCCTGGGCGAGGAGGCCTGGCTGCAACAGTCACTCGAAGGACTTGTTGGCGAGGCCCCGGAAGCGGCGATCAGAATCCTGGAGCTGTTCTTCAGCGAGGAGAACTTGGACTCTCAACGCTACAGGAAGGCCCTCTACCTGGCCAACCGAAAGCCTTGGGATGACACCATAAAGGCGCTGTTGCTTCCAGACAACCCCACAGTGAGCGCGCGAGCGGACAGGCTGAGGGGGTTTCTGGCGAAAATGCGCCTGGCGTTCCAGCGCCAGCAGCACAGGCGGACCGCCAGGTTGCTCAAGGAGGGTGGCGCGCAATGAGCGCCCGCCCTCCAGTCTCCCCGATAAGCACCCCTCCGATGCTGGCTTGGGGGAGGCGCCGTGCGCCACTTCACGCGCGGGCGAGACTGCACGTCCCTTGCCCGGCCGCCTTGTGGCCGCCGGGTATTCGGTCTGGCGCATCGGCCTTGCCGATGGCGCCCGGAGTGTCACACGGCGGGTCGCCCACCGGGGTCGCCACTCCATCCTCCCCCACATTCTCACGCGCGTGACAACCGATGAAGCAGTACCGAAAAATAGGCTTTCTCTTGGCGGCAGGCGCAAGCTATGACCTGGGTCTGCCGACGTCCCGTGACGTGCTGAAAGAGTTTGACCGCCTGATGTCCGCTCCCAATCCTCAGATCACGCCCGAGGACCGGTACCTGTACCGCAAAGCCAAGGCGTCTCTCTTGCCGGGGGAATCAGACGACTTTGAGGCCATTTTCGATCGGCTCAGCATGGATCCTGAGGACCCGAACATACCGGGCACTCCCGAAGCCAAGGGGAGGCTGTCCGGCATCTTGCGCGAGCACTTTGTCAGGATGCTGTCCCTCGACGGCGTGGATCCCGACAACCACCTCAAGAAACTGGGTGCGCTTCTCTTCTGGCTCGGCTATCCGCTTGAGGTGTTCACGCTGAACCAGGACCTGAGTGTCGAGCTGTATGCCGGGCCCCACGTTCGGACCGGCTTTCTGGGCTATGGCCCTGATCACGAATGGAGCGAGCACCACTTTTCCCCGGATGGATCGGGCCTCACAATCCGCCTGTACAAAGTGCACGGATCGACCAACTGGCAACGAAACCGCCGAGGCAGGTTCTTCTTGATTCCCCCATCGCAACCGATCAACGCGGCGAAGGCCGTGCTTGTGCTTGGGCACAAGGAGAAGGTCCTATCGAAACTGCCGTACACCTTCGAGTTTCACCAGCGTCGATTCGCGGGCGCCAAGATGGACCTGGTGGTGATCGTCGGGTTCGGTTTTCGGGACGGGCATATCATCATCCTCCTTTTGGACGCTCTGCGCAAAGGGACAGATCTTCTGGTGGTCTCCCCTGAGACATCTGACTCCTTCAGGAAGTTCCAGGCGCGCGCAGCGAACGTCATCAAGACCGCCACCGCACCGGGCCGCGTTTTGCTGTTGCGCAAGACGGCCAAGGAATTTTTCATGGGTCTTCCGGGGTCACTGTATCGGGGAGTTCCCGCCGATGACAACGGTGCGTGACAAATCCTTGCGTCCTGTGGGCGCCCACCGTCCCGCGATCTTGCGGCGACTGGCGCCAAGAGGACGGTCCGGGAGCCGGCAGGCGCGGCGGCGCTGACGTGCGCCATCTTCCTTGGCGTTCCTTCCGTCGGCCAGTGATCGGGCCACTGGCGGCCGCGAAACCGCGGCGGACACCTGGGCGCGGTGTCGCGCGGCCGGGACCGGCCAAGAGGGGATCGGCCCGGCGGGAGTCGGCTGGTGACGACCGCTGGCCGGGGTCGCCATGGGCGACGCCT
>CAZZIL010000352.1:0-2495 GCA_964654265.1 uncultured Gammaproteobacteria bacterium
CGACGGGTCCCGCAACGTGCGGTGCAGGATGAGCGCGATCGCCTGCACCGTCTTGCCGAGACCCATGTCGTCGGCGAGGATCGACCCGAAACCGACATCGGCGTTCTGCGCCAGCCACTCGAACCCGGTGCGCTGGTACGGCCGCAGCACCCCGGCAAGGTCACCCGGCGGGGCCGGGGGATCGCGAGGCGACAGGATCTCACGGAACAGCCGCTCGGCCGACGGGTCGAGGAGGACCTCGGACCCGGCGTGCTCGCCCGACAGAGCCGCGCGCAACAGCTCGAAGTGGGAAAGCTCTGCCCGGCCGGACACGTGCTCGTCGAACCCGGAGAAAAGGAACCTCTCGTCGAGCTCCACGTACCTCCCGCCCACGTGCCGTACCGTCGACCGCGGCGGGGTCCAGAGGTCTCGCCAGGTCCGCTCGCCGAGGGCCTCCCGCGCCTCCTCCACCAGCGCCTCGAACTCGCCGACCGGGAAGACGGCGTCGCCGACGGCGACCGCCGGGTCGAACTCCGCCAGCGAGGACAGGTCGAAGACCCCGGCGTCCGGCGCCGGGCCCGCCGACATCCGATGGCACAGCCGCGGCCGCTCCATGGAGCGCAACGCGTCCGCGACCTCCAGGTCCGCGCCGATCTTGCGACAGGCCGCGATCACCGCCGGCACGATCCCCCTGTAGCGATCCAGCGAAATCCCGAGGCTGAGCCGCGCGCCATCCCCGACGGCCGCCTCCACCCCCTGGCAGAGCGCCTCCGACAGCGAGTCCAGCATCATGAGAAACCACGTCGTCGGCTCGCGGTCGAGGATGTCGGCGAGCGGGGCCGGTTTTCCCTCCCCGTCAAGGAAGTCCATGTCGATCCTGATCGTCTCCGGGTCCTTGGCGTCCGGCGCGATGCGCGCCCTCACCCGGGGGTGACGCTCGGGGACCGCCAGCTGCCGCAGCCACACCTGGTAGTCGCTCTCGGTCATCGCGCCTGCCTGGTGGAAACAGAACGTCCGCTCCCCAAGGGTGATCAGCCTGGCGTGCCGTTCATCGGACAGTTCCGCCTCCTCTCCGTCGTCGTACACGCCCGCCCTTGCGAGGATCCCCCGGAACAGCAGGTCAACGACGTGGCGCACCTGGCTCTCCTGGCTCGCGCGCATCAGCCGGCCGAAGTCGTTGATGGTGCACGACCGCACCAGCTCCGGCGGACACGCCCGGATGAACCGCCCGTGGATGGCACGCAACTCCGCGCTGAGCATGGTCGCGGGGCGCCAGACGTACCTGTGCGTCCCATAGCGCCTGCCGTGCACCAGCTCCGGGACCAGCGCGCACTGCTCGGCGAGCCGCTCCACGTAACGGAAGAGCATCGCCCAGTAGCGCCCGGTCTCGCCAAGCCGCCCAAGGTCCTCCGGCGTGACCTTGCGAAGGCTCTCCACCAGCATCGCCGCCCGGCCGTCGCCCCCTCTTCGCCACAGGTCCCGGTATTCGTCGCGGTAGAGCATCCTGTCCCACTCGCCACTCTCGGACAGCGACAGCAAGTCGCAATCCGGGTCCATGATCAGGCTCACCCGGTCCAGGGACTCCACCGGGATGGGGGAATCGCCGCCCTGCCCCGGGTTGGCGACATAGCCCGCCGCGGTGAGCATCCCGTCGCGCAACAACTCGTCGGCCTCCCACTTGAGCGGCGCGCGACGCAACCTCCGGAGCGTCTCCTCCAACAGGTGGGGAATGGCCGAGAGGTCCGGCATCTCGCCCAGCGGCTCCGGGTCCGCCACCTCCCAGTCCGCCTTCCAGCACACCTTGAGCCGCCGGGGCTCGACCCCCGCATCCACCACGTCCGGGCGGCGCGCCCACTCCTCCAGGTCGAGTCCGTGCAGCCAGAGCACGCGCACGTGATCCCCGGAAAGCTTGCCCAGCGCCTTGTCGACCGCGGCCGACGCGTGCGCGCAGCCGTCCGGCCCGGCCGGGCACGAGCAGGTCGCGCGAATGTGCTTGCGGCCGAAGGACCCCAGCCGCACCTTCGTCGCCACGGCGTGCGCGAACGCGGCGAAGTTTGGCGGGCGCCCGGACTCGAACGGCGACCGCCAAGTCTGGTTCTTGATGAACAGCTCGTTGGCGGTGCGCATCAGCCGGCCGGGACAAAGGTCCACGGAGATCTCGACCCGGAACGGGCCGTCCCCGCCCGGGACCGACACGGTCGCGCGGACGGTCCCGGGCTCCATCCTGAGACGCACCCCGGACACCTCCGGGACCTCCCCCGTCGCCGGCCGGCTCATCGGACGCGCATCCCCGAGGACGATGTCATGCCAGCGGCCTCGTCAGCTCTACGAGCTCGCGCAGCTGGCGGTTGGTCATGTCGGTCAGCCACTTCTCTCCGGAGCGGACCGTCAGGTCCGCGAGCTCCTGTTTGCTCTCCAACATCGCGTCGATTTTCTCCTCGAGGGTGTTCTCCGTCACCAGCAGGTGCACCTGCACCCGCCGAGTCTGCCCGATGCGGTGCGCGCGGTCCGTCGCC
>CAZZIL010000353.1:0-2466 GCA_964654265.1 uncultured Gammaproteobacteria bacterium
GAAGGTCCCCACGAGCGACCAGCAGGACATGATGCGCGCCATCGACGTGAACGGCGAGGACCTGGAGAAGACCGTCGCCGCCTGGGTCGAGGCGAACGCGTCCTCGGTCGACTCCTGGATCGGAAAGGCCAAGCAGTAGGCTCCGCCGCGCGGGGACCTCGGCCCCGGTCACCCGCCCGGGGCGGACTCCCAAAGCGCGCGGATCGGCACAAGGTGCATCCTGTCCCCGTAGGGGACGCAGTTCTCGCCGTCGCACAGGACAACGCCGCACGCGAAGCTCTCCCCCGCGGCCTCCGCCAGGCGGCGAAGGCCGCGGAAATCGGCGGGCCGGGTGGTCGCCCCGGCCTTCACCTCGATGCCGGCAATTCTCCCGCCTGGCCCCTGGATGACGATGTCCACCTCCGTCCCGTCCCGCTCCCGGTAGTGGAAGAACCTCGGGTCGTCGTCCCTTCCGCTGGCCTGGCGGCGCAGCTCCTGGAAGACGAAGGTCTCTGTCATCTGCCCGAGGAGGTCTCGCTTGGTCGCGAGGGTGTCGGCATCGATCCCGAGCAGGCCGCATGCCAACCCGGTGTCCCCAACGTGCATCTTGGGCGCCTTGGTAATGGTGTGCAACAGGTTGTTGCCCCATGCCGGGACCATCTCCAGCGCGAACAGCTGCTCCAGCAACCTGAGGTACTGCCGGACGGTTGGCCGTGTGACCTCGAATGTCGCCGCCAGCCGGTTGGTGTTCAGCGGTCTGGCTGTCTGGGTTGCCGCGACGGTCAGCAGCTTGGAGAAAACATCGGGGTGGGAAACCCGGTACAGCGTGGAGGTGTCTCGCTCCATCAGGCTTGAGACGTAGCTGTTGTACCATCCTCGCCAGAATCCTGGGGGCGTGTCCGGGCGAATCGCCGGGTAGCCGCCGAGCACGATCCTCTTGCGGAGTTCCGTGCCGAGGCTTCTGTGCTTCCCCATCCTGAAGTCCGCGGCGAAGAGACGGTCCAGGAAGGTCGGCCGGACACCTTCCCTCTCGCACACCGACAGGGGGAAAAGCCGCAGGTGCTCCAGCCTGCCAGCCAACGAGTCAGGCATGGCCCGAAGCAGGGCGCAGGAGCCCGTGAGCAGGAAGTTGGCGCGTTCCCGGTCGCCGTCGATGCGCCGCTTGAGCGGAAGGATGATCTCGGGCACGCGTTGCACCTCGTCCAGGATCGCGTTGTCGGGAAGGTCTGCCAAGAACCTCCGTGGGTCCTGGCGCGCACTTCCCCGGACATCATCATCGTCGAAGTCGCGGTAGGCGAACCCGAGTGGGACGAGCAACGCCTGGGCGAGGGTCGTCTTGCCGGATTGCCTCGGGCCCAGCAAGAGCACCCCCGGCCACGCCTCGAGCCGCTCCAGCAGGCGGTGTCGCACGTGGCGCTCAAGGCTGTGGCTCATTGTCATTGGCGAGAGGCTCCCAAGGTCAGACGGTCGGAAGGATTCTACCAAAAAGAAAAAAACAATCAAGAATTTTGAAAAAAACCGTGGCGATGATGGGAAAATCACTTTTCTTTCATATTGATGGGGTGAAAAAAATCCTTCCCAAAAAAGAAAAAACTCCGCCACGCGAAAGGTGCGCTCGCCCTTGGCCAAGGCCGGTGCGCACAGGTCCCTCCGCGAGCCGGGATGCCGATGGGGAGGGTGATCGCGCCACAACAAAGGTTCCCAGCCGGCACGGCACACGATGGTCTCGGGGGCCTCTCGCCACCATGTGACGCCGTAGCAGGAGCTGTCCGCAGACCACCCACCACCCCCTCGTGCGCCCCCACCCGGATGGCAACGGTATGAGACCGCAAGTGGTCACGGACAGGGAAGACATCTCGGCGGATCCTCTTGACGGGTCGGAGGCACACGCTGGCGGGTGTCAGGGGGGCGATGAGCACTGTGCCTGTCGTGCTGCCGCGAATCCGGCAGTCATGCAGTGAGCCGGTGAGTTGCCACGTGGCACTCGAGGATGCGCCTCTCTGCCACGGGGCGAAAGTCCGATTCCGAATAGTCGAAAAAATTCTCCTTCATTTTGAAAAAAACTTTTCGGAATCACAAAAAAACACTTTTCTTTCAGTTTGATAGGGTGAAAAAAACCCTTCCCCAATTTGAAAGAAACCACCCCGCCAGCCGAAAGCCGTGCCGTTCCCGGATCGCGGGCGCATGCGCGCCTGGTCCCACCGCGAGCCGGGGCACTGATGAGAGAGGGGGGTGCGTCACATCGCGGGCTCCCAGAGCCTGCGGATCGGGACGGCGTACAGACGGTCTCCGAAGGGGGCGCAGGTCTCGCCGCCATACAGCACGACACCGCACGCGAAGCGAGAGCCGGTCTCCTCGGCCAGCTTGCGCAACCCCCCGAAGTCCTTGCCCGAGACGGACTCTCCCGCTTTCACCTCAACGCCGGCGATCCGGCCACCCAGCTCGATGACGATGTCGACCTCCGCTCGGTCCTTCGTCCGGTAGTGG
>CAZZIL010000354.1:0-5295 GCA_964654265.1 uncultured Gammaproteobacteria bacterium
GGAAGTGGATCTTGAGGCCGTCGCAGGCGACGACTTCCTCCGCCGAGCCCCCCACCGCGAGCGGCTGGCCCCTGGGCTCGGCCGCGATCAGCGCCCGGGTGTAGTCGTGCCCGGGCGTCTCGAAGACGCGCTCGGTCGCGCCCTCCTCCACGATGACCCCATCCCGCATCACGCAGACCCGGTCCGAGATATGGCGGACGATGGAGAGGTCGTGGGTGATCAGCAGCATCGCCATCTTCCGCTCCCGCCGCAGGTCGGCGAGCAGCCTGAGTATCTGCGCCTGGATGGTCACGTCAAGCGCCGATGTCGGCTCGTCCGCGATCAGCAGCCGCGGGTCGGCGGCGAGCGCCATCGCGATCATCGCGCGCTGGCGCATCCCCCCGGAGAACTGGAACGGGTAGTCGTCCACCCTCGACTGCGCGCCGGGGATCCCGACCTGGTCCAGGAGCTCCGCCACCCGGCGGCGGCGCGCGCCGGCGTCCAGGCCAAGCCGGCCGAGCGCCTCGCCGATCTGGCGGCCGACCGTGAGGGTCGGGTTCAGCGACAGCGACGGCTCCTGGAACACCATGCTGGCGACGCTCCCGCGCACCCCGCGCAGGCTCCCCTCCGTCATCGAGAACAGGTCGCGGCCGGCAAGTGTCACGCGGCCTGAGACGATGCGCACCCCCCGGGGGAGCAGTCGCATCACTGACAGGGCGCTCAGCGTCTTCCCGCTGCCCGACTCGCCGAGCAGCACGAGCGTGGATCCCTCCTCCACGGAGAAGCCGACATCCCGGACCACCTCGGACTCCCGGGTCCTCAGCGTCAGTCCCCTGACATCAAGCAGCGCCACGGCAATCAGAACGGCTTGAGCACCACCAGCCAGACGATCAGCAGCAGCGCCACCGTCGGCACCTCGTTGAACAGGCGGAAGTACACGTGGCCGCGCGTCTCGCGCCCGTCGCGCAGGCGGCGCATGTGCCGCCCGCACACGAAATGGTACGCGACCAGCCCTGCCACGACCGCCAGCTTGGCGGCGATCCAGCCGCCCTTGTGCCCGTAGGCCAGCAGCCAGAAGCCGAAGGCCATCGCCGCCACCATCGCCGGGGTCATGATCCCCCGGTAGAGCCTGCGCTCCATCACCTCGAAGCGCCGGCGCCCCGGCTCGTCGTCCCCGCACTGCGCGTGGTAGACGAACAGCCGAGGAAGGTAGAACAGCCCGGCAAACCACGCGACCACGGACACGATGTGGAACATCTTCACCCAAAGCATGGCGGTCAGCGCATCCTCCGGCGCGTCAGGAGAATCGCGGCGCACAGCGCGGCCGCCATGTAGAAGAGCATGACCGGGACCGCGATCCAGGCGCGCTCCGGCCACTCCCCGCCCAGGATGTCGCGCAGCACGTCGACCAGCGCCGCCATCGGCAGCGCCATCATCGCCGACTGCAGCCAGCCGGGCAGCACGTCGATCGGGAAGAACGCCCCGGAGAGCATCATCAGGGGAGTCATGTAGAGCGTGAAGAAGTACATGAAGAAATCATATCCCGGCGACACCGCATTGTAGGCGAGCGCGATCGCGGCGGACGTGAGCGCGAACAGGAGCAGCGCCGGGAGCGTCGCGACCGCGTGCAGCGGGCCGACGACGCCGAAGATCGCCAGCACGGCCAGGATGCAGGTCGAGCTCAGCATCGCCTTGGTCGAGGCCCACGCCCACTCTCCCAGGACGATGTCGTCGATGGTCAGGGGCGTGTTGAGCATCGCCTCCCAGGTCTTCTGGACGTGCATGCGCGTGAACGCCGAGTAGAGCCCCTCGAAGCTCGAGACGTTGAGGACGTTGATGCAGACGATCCCGGGCGCGATGAACACCAGGTAGCTGTCGGGGCCGACCTTGCCGACGAGCGCGCCGATCCCGATCCCGAGCGCGAACAGGTAGATCAGCGGGTCGACCATGTTGCCGACCAGCGACGGGATCGCCAGCTTGCGCCACACGAGGAAGTTCCGGCGCCACACCCGGACGACGCGGGGGCCGAGACCGAGGACCTGCGCGCTCATTCCCGCAGGTCCCGCCCGGTCAGCTTGAGGAACACATCCTCCAGGTTGGCCGGGCGGCACACGTGGCGCAGGTCCGTGGTGTGCCGGCCGCCGAGCGCGGCGAGCGCGGCGGACTGGTCCGCGCAGTAACCGTAGGCAAGGTTCCCGGTCTGCTCCACCCGGGAGAACAGCCCCGGGTGGGCGGCGAGCCAGTCGCCGACGCCGGGGCCGTAGATCTCGAACACCACCGGCTCGATGTGCTCGTCGATCAGCTCGTGCGGCGGCCCGGTGGCGATGACGCGCCCGTGGTCCATGATGTGCACGAGGTCGCAGAGGCGCTCGGCCTCCTCCATGAAATGGGTGGTGAGCAGCAGCGTCTTCCCGCGCGTCTTGAGGTCGCGGAGGCGCTCCCAGATGAGGTGGCGCGCCTGGGGGTCCAGCCCCGTCGTCGGCTCGTCCAGGAAGATCAGCTCGGGGTCGTTGACCAGCGCGCGCGCCAGCGTCAGGCGCCGCTGCATGCCGCCCGACAGGTGCGCGATCACCGAGTCGGCGCGCTGCTCCAGGCCGGCGAAGCGCAGCAGCCCGTCCATGCGCGCGCCGATCTCCCCGGGGCCGATCCCGAAGTAGGTCGAGAACACCCTCAGGTTCTCGCGCACGGTGAAGTCCGGGTCCAGGCAGTCCTTCTGCGGCACCACGCCGATGCGCATGCGCGCCTCGAGCGCGTGCGTGCGCATGTCCAGGCCGAGCGCGCGGGCGCGCCCGCCGTCCGGGCGCACCAGGCCGAGCGCGACGCGCATCGTCGTCGTCTTGCCGGCGCCGTTCGGGCCGAGCAGCCCGACACACAGGCCCCGCTCCACGCCGAACGACAGCGACTTGACGACGGTCTCGCCGCCGTAGCTCTTGGACACCCCGTCGAGCTCCAGCACGCTCATCCGACCCACTCCCGCGCGTTGGCGAACATCCTGAACCAGGGGCCGTGCTCCTCCCATCCCGGCGGCAGCCACGAGTTCTGCGCCGCAAGGAACACGCGCTCCGGGTGCGGCATCAGGATGGTGACGCGGCCGTCCGGGGTGGAGAACCCGGTGGCGCCGCCGGCCGACCCGTTCGGGTTCTCCGGGTAGCGCGACGCCGCGACGCCCGCCGAGTCGACAAACCGCAGCGCCTCCGGGGCGCGGCCGTCGATCCCGTCCCAGGACACCCTGCCCTCCCCGTGCGAGGAGACGACCGGGACGACCCCGCCCGCCATCCCGCGCAGCAGCACCGACGGCGAGTCGAGCACCTCGACGAGCGAGAAGCGCGCCTCGAAGCGCCCGGAGCGGTTGCGCACGAACCGCGGGAAGGAGAACCCGTCGCCGAGCCCCATCAGCGGCGACAGCAACGCGAGCGTCTGGCACCCGTTGCACACGCCCAGGGCGAACGTCCCCGGCCGCGCGAAAAAACCGGCGAAGGCGTCGCGCATCGGCGGATTCTCCAGTATCGACAGCGCCTGGCCGCGGCCGGCGCCGAGCGCGTCGCCGAAGGAGAACCCCCCGCACGCGGCGAGCCCGGCGAACTCCCCGAGCAGCGAGGGGTCCGACTCCAGGTCCGACATGTGCACGTCGTGCGCCGCGAACCCGGCGCGGTCGAACGCCGCGGCCATCTCGCGGTGCCCGTTGGTCCCCTGCTCGCGCAGCACGGCGACCCGGGGACGGGCGGCGCCGACCACCCCGGGCGCGGCCGGCGGCTGCTCCTCCCAGTGCACCCTGGCGAACAGCCCGTCGCCGCGGGGACCCCCGCCGGGAAACTCCTCCGCCGCGCACTCCGGGTCGTCCCGCAGCCGCTGGATCGCGAGCGACACCTCGCACCAGGAGTCCCAGAGGTCGGCGACCGTCTCGTCTATGAGCGCGACCCCGTTGCGCACGACCCGGATTGAGCGCTCCGCGGTCGGCCACCCCACAGTTTGCGCGTGCGTGCCGAGTCCGTGCCGGCGGAAGGTCTCCATCACCTTCCCGGCGTCGGCGCGGGCAACCTGGACGACCGCGCCCAGCTCCTCGTTGAACAGCTCGCGCGCGACCCGGTCGCGCCCGCCGGGCGCGCAGGCATCGGGCGACATCTCGCGGCCGAAGACGTCCAGGCCCAGCGGCGCCTGGCACAGCGAGTCCAGCACGAGGGTGGCGCCGACGCCCGACGCGAACGCCATCTCGCACACGGTGGCGAGCATCCCGCCGTCCGACCGGTCGTGATAGGCGAGGACCGTCCCCGACCGGTGGAGGTCCGCCAGCGCCGCCAGGAAGGGGCCGAGCGTCCCGGCATCGGCGTCCGGCACCGGGTCGCCCGGGATCCCCGCGACGCGGGAGAACACCGACCCGCCCATCCTTCTGTCGTGCGACGGCTCGGCCAGGACCAGCACGGTGCCATCGTCCGGGTCGGGCGCCAGGCACGGGTCCCAGGCCTTGCGCACGTCGTCCACCGGGGCGTACGCCGTCGCCACCGCCGTCACCGGCGACCCGACCCGGAACTCCGTCCCGCGCCCGGTCCAACCCATCGACATGCCGAGCGAGTCCTTCCCGACCGGGATCGACAGCCCCAGCCGCTGGCAGAACCCCTCGGTGATGCCGCGGACGGCGTCGACCAGCCCGCCGTCGCGCTCGGGCGTCCCGCAGTCGGCCATCCAGTTCATCGACAGCTTGGCACGCGAGAGGTCGGCGATCCCCCCCGACGCCGCCAGGTTGGTGAGCGCCTCGCCGACCGCCATGCGCGCGCTCGCCGCCGGCGAGCGCACGGCGATCCCCGGGCGCTCGCCGCAGGCGATCGCGCTCCCCGCGCTCCCGCCGTGCCCGGCCAGGACGATCGCACAGTCGGCGACCGGCACCTGGAAGCGGCCGACCATCTGGTCGCGCGCGACCCGGCCGCCGACGCTCCGGTCGCCGATCGTCACCAGGAAATGCCGCGACGCGACCGCCGGGTGGCGCAACGTCCCGTGGGCGTGCGCCCCGAGGTCGGCGCTCCCGAAGTCCGCCCTCTCCCCCGGGTCGGGCTCCGGGAGGACCGCCTTGCGCGACATCGGCGGCGGACCGCCGATCACCATCCCGACCGGGATGTCGACCGCGCTTGCGTCCGCGCCGGACCGCAGCGCGATCCGCCCGTCCCCGGTGAACTCGCCGAGCCGGGCGAGCGGGCAGCGCTCGCGGGCGCATATCGCCCCGAGACGTTCCCAGTCTTCGGGCGCCACCGCGAGCAGCATCCGCTCCTGCGCCTCGTTGCACCACACCTGCGACGGCGACATCGACCGGTCCGCGACCGGGAT
>CAZZIL010000355.1:0-2461 GCA_964654265.1 uncultured Gammaproteobacteria bacterium
GGACTACCTCCGCGAGCTCTCCCGGCGCATCGAGCTCGAGGGGCGGGCCGAGGCCCTCGCCCTCGACGTGCGCTACGAGGAGGCCGAGATCGCCCGGCTGCGCGCGGTGCGCCGGCTCCTGCGGCTGGAGCAGGACGCGGCGTGGCAGCGCGAGCGGGTCGAAGCCGAGGCGCTCGCGCGGGAGCTGCGCGAGGAGCTGGTCCAGGCGCGCCGGCGCCATGCCCGGCACCGCATCGCCGCTCCCATCGACGGGGTGGTGCAGGACCTCGGCGAGCTCGCGGCCGGCAGCTACGTCGACCGGGGCGACCGGCTGATGACGGTGGTGCCGGCGGGCGGCGGGCTCGAGATCCGCGCCTACGTGGGCAACCGCGACGTGGGGTTCGTCGAGGCCGGGCAGGAGGCGATCGTGAAGATCGACGCGTTCCCCTTCACCCGCTTCGGCACCACGGAAGGGGTGGTGGAGGGGGTCTCGCTCAACACCATCGCCCCCGGCGCGCTGGAGGCGGCGGGGCTCCCCGAGGTGGCGGGGGCCGCCTACCTGGCGCGCATCGCCCTCACGCGCCCGGCGCTCGAGATCGACGGCGACCTCATCCCCCTGCGGCCCGGCATGCAGGCCGCGATCGACATCCGCACCGGCCGGCGCCGGCTGCTCGAATACGTCATCTCTCCCCTGGTCGCCTACGGCGCCAACGCCTTCCGGGAGCGTTGAGCCGGCGGCTACCGGGGGCGGCGGCCGGGGCGCGGCAGGCCGAGCCGGCGGCGGCGTTCCCACAAGGTCTTGCGGCTCACGCCGAGGCGTTGCGCGAGCTCGGTCTCGGTCAGCCGCTCCTGCCAGGTCTCGACCACGTGCCGGAAGTGGGCGTCGAGGGAGAGGTCGGACACTTGCGCCGGCGCGGCGCCGGGAGGGTCGGCGGGCGGCGGCGGCGGCGCTTCGGGGTGTCCGTGCGCCGGGGCCGGGTCTTCCGCACGCGCCGGCGCCGCATCTTCCGCCCGCGTGCGCGCCGGCGCCGCGTCCGCCGTTCCCGGCGGCGCCCCGGCGGGCCCCAGCAGCTCCGGCGTGATCTCGTCGCCGTCGCACAGGATGAGGGCGCGCTCCACCGCGTGCTCGAGCTCGCGCACGTTGCCGGGCCAGTGGTGGCGGAGCAGGGCGTCGCAGGCGTCGTTGCGGAGCCGCACCGGCGCGCGCGCGAGCCGCCGGCAGCCGCGCTCGACGAAGGCGCGCGCGAGCACCGCCACGTCGTCGCCCCGCTCGCGCAACGCCGGCAGCGCCAGCTCGATGACGTTGAGACGGAAGTAGAAGTCCTCGCGGAAGCTGCCCGCCGCCACCAGCTCGCGCAGGTCGCGGTGGGTCGCCGCCACCACCCGCACGTCCACCTTGCGCGGCCGGTTCGAGCCGACCCGGCGCACCTCGCCGTCCTCGATCACGCGCAGCAGGCGCGCCTGCGAATCGCGCGCCAGCTCCCCCACTTCGTCCAGGAACAGGGTGCCGCCGTCCGCCGCCGCGACCAGTCCGTCGTGCCGGCTCACCGCGCCGGTGAACGCGCCCCGCTCGTGCCCGAACAGCTCGGACTCGATGAGGTCGCCCGGGATCGCGGCGCAGTTGACCGGGATCCAGGGGCCGTGCGGACGCGGACCGAAGTCGTGCAGGGCGCGCGCCGCAAGCTCCTTGCCGGTGCCCGATTCGCCGGTGATGAGCACGGTCGCGCCAGTGGGCGCGATCCGTTCGATGAGCGCGATCGCCTCGCGCATCGGGGGGGACTCGCCGATGAGACCGTGTCCGCCCACGGCGCCCGTTCCGCTCCCGCCCCTGCTTCCGCCCCCGCGCGCGGCGAGCAGCCGCGACACCGTGAGCAGCAGCTCGTCGTGGTCGAACGGCTTCTCGACGTAGTCGGCGGCCCCGAGCTTCATCGCCTCCACCGCCGACGGCACGCTCGCGTAGCTCGTCATCACCAGCACGGGCGCGGCGAGGCCGATGCCGAGGAGATCGGTGCCGGGCGCCCCCGGCAGGCGCAGGTCGGCGATCACGAGGTCGGCCGCGCGCAGCGCCGGGTCGCCGCGCGCGGCCTCCACGCTCTCCGCCTCGTGCACCTCGTAGCCGTTGCGCTCGAGCATCCGCCGCAGCGCGTCGCGGATGACCGCCTCGTCCTCGACCAGGTACAGGCGGCTCATGATGCGCCGGCAGCGGTTTCCCGCGCATCCGCCCCGGCCGGCGCGCGCGCGTCCGGCAGCGCGATCGTGACCCGCGTGCCCGCGCCCGGCCGGCTGCGCGCGTCGATGCGCCCGCCGTGGTCGCGGACGATGCGGTAGGCGAGCGAGAGGCCGAGGCCCGTCCCCTTGCCGGGGGGCTTGGTGGTGAAGAACGGCTCGAAGGCGCGGTCCAGGGTCTCGGGGTCCATCCCCGCCCCCTCGTCGCTCACCTCGATCTCCACCTGCTCCCCGCGCGCGCGCGCGGGGAGCAGGT
>CAZZIL010000356.1:0-2514 GCA_964654265.1 uncultured Gammaproteobacteria bacterium
GGTCGGATGGGGCGGGGCTGCCCTTCACGGCCGTGTCAGCCTGTCGTTGCGCAGGGGCGGGGAAGGCGGCCGGACCCCGGGCCGCGTCCGCGCGACGCGCCCTCGGGGCCGGGATCGGGCGTCACACAGGCCGTCCGGGACGGCGCGGCGCCGGCGACATCATCCGCGAGGGTCACGGCAAGAGGATCGTGCTTCCCGCCCAGGCGCGCCTCGGGTCTGCCCTTCCGCGGGACCGCGCCGAGGGGTTTCGGTCGATTTCCGGGCGTCGGCCCCGGTCCCCCGGGCCCGTGACCGGCATGCGTTGACATTCCACAACGGACACGGCGGGATTTTAGCAGGGATGCCGATGTGGCCCGGCGGCCCGGCCGACCCGTTTCGCCGCGCGGCGGCCCCGTCCGCGTCTGTCTGGCGCCGTCGGTGTCGAGCCGGGTTTCGGCGCCCCCGGGTTGTGGTAGCATATGCCGTCGGTCGGGGACCGGAAGACTGGAATCGCAGAGGGTCAGTGGGCATCAGTGTCAACGTGAACGGGGAGGCGCGCGCCTTTGACGGCGACCCGGACACCCCGTTGCTGTGGGTGTTGCGCGAGGACTTGGGCCTGACCGGGACGAAGTACGGTTGCGGCGTCGCGTCGTGCGGCGCGTGCACCGTCTATCTGGACGGGAGGCCGGCGCGCTCCTGTTCGATCCCGGTGTCGGCGATCTCCGGCGCGCGCGTCACGACGATCGAGGGCCTGGACACCCGCGAGGCGAGGGCGGTGCGGACCGCCTGGATCGACCTGCAGGTGCCGCAGTGCGGCTGGTGCCAGTCCGGGCAGGTCATGGCCGCCGCCGCGTTGCTCGCGGACAACCCGGACCCGGACGACCGCGCCATTGACGCGGGGATGTCCGGCAACGTCTGCCGGTGCGTGACCTATCAGCGGATACGCGCCGCGATCCATCGCGCGGCGCGCCTGCTGGCAGGCTGACGATGCACTTCCTGGCGCCACGGGGGATCTCGCGCCGCCGCTTCCTTCAGGGGGGCGCCGCGGCGGCCGTTGCCGCGCCGCTGACGGTCGGCATCGACGCGCTGGGCCGGGTCGCGTCGGCGGCGGACGCCGGGGACGGACTGGTCTCCGACTTCGTCCGGGTGACGGCGGACGACCGCGTGGTCGTTGTCGCGAAACACTTCGAGGCGGGGCAGGGCCCGACGACCGGGCTCGCGACCTTGGTCGCCGAGGAGATGGAGGCCGACTGGGACCGGGTCGAGGTCGTGTTCGCGCCCGCCGACAACTCCCGGTACGCGAACTTGGCGCTCGGCGTCCAGGGCACGGGCGGCTCGACCGCGATCGCCAACTCGTTCATCCAGTACCGCGAGGCCGGGGCGGTCGCGCTCGCGCGGCTCAAGGCGGCGGCGGCGGCCGAGTGGGGGACCGACCCGGGGAGCGTCACCGCGCGTGCCGGGGAGCTGCGCTCCGGGTCCCGCCGCGCCCGGTTCGGGGAGATGGCCGCGGCGGCCGGGCGGGCCGCGGCGCCGGCGGAGAAGCCGGCGCTGAAGTCGCCCGCGGACTTCTCGCTCATCGGGCGTGACGGCGACGGGCGGTTGCCGCGCAAGGACCTGGGCGGGAAGACGACCGGCGAGGCGGTGTTCGCGATGGACCACCGCCCGGAGAACGTGCTGCGCGCGGTCGTCGCGCGCCCGCCGAGGTTCGGCGGGCGGCTCGTCTCGTTCGACGACTCGGGCGCGCGCGGCATCCCGGGATATGTCGGCGCGCGCGCGATCCCGACCGGGGTCGCGGTCTACGCCGAGGGCGTGTGGGCGGCGATCAAGGCGCGCCGCGCGTTGCGGGCGGAGTGGGACGACACCCAGGCGGAGACGCGCTCCTCGGAGCGGATGTTCGCCGACTACCGGGAGGCGCTCGGTTTGCCCGGCCTGGTGGCGCGCGCGGACGGCGACGCCGACGGCGCGCTCGCCGCGGCCGAGACGACAGTCTCGGCGGACTTCGAGTTCCCGTTCCTTGCGCACGCGCCGATGGAGCCGCTCAACTGCGTGATGGAGTTCCGCGACGGCCGGGTGACGGTGTGGGACGGCGCGCAGTTCCCGGGGGGCGCCCAGGGCGTGATCGCGTCGGTGTTCGGCGTCCCGCCGGAGAATGTCGCGATCGAGACGCTGTACGCCGGGGGGACCTTCGGGCGGCGCGCGACGGCGACGGCGGATTACCAGTCCGAGGCGGCGCACGCGCTGCTGGCGTCGCCGGCGCCGGGCCGGCCGCTCCAGACCGTCTGGACGCGCGAGGACGACATCCGCGGCGGGTACTACCGTCCGATGTACGTCCATCGCGCCCGCGCGGCGATCGGCCCCGGCGGCGACATGCTCGCCTGGCGCCACGACCTGGCCGGGAAGTCGATACTGATCGGCACCCCGTTCGAGGCGTACGTCCAGGACGGGATTGACAGCTCGTCGGTCGAGGGGCTGTCGGACCTGCCGTACTCGGTGCCCAACATGCGCGTCGAGGTGCGCAACATGCAGGAGTCGCCG
>CAZZIL010000357.1:0-11374 GCA_964654265.1 uncultured Gammaproteobacteria bacterium
ATCGTCCCGCCGTCACACCCCCGAAACCGACACCCCTCCCTGCCGGTTTGTCGGTCCGGGCCGAGGGGGCGTGCGTGTGGTGCCGTGCGCGCCTGATGGCGCGAGGGCGTTGCCGCGCGACGGCTGGCCGACTGCCCGGCCCGGGGGTGTGCGGAATTTTGTGTCTCCGGGGAGAATCCGCCAGCGCGAAGGAGAGCACGTGACAGAGCAACCGACACCCGACCGGCCCGGCCGGCGTCCCCAAGACTTCAGGCGCCGCCTCGGTCCTGCGATAATCCCCTCCCCATGACGGACGCGACCCCCAGCGAGGAACAGGCGGCGCCGGCCGCGTCGCCGGAGGTCCGCGAGCACTTGGTCGAGGCCCTGAACATTGACCTGATCGGGCCCTGGTCGGACCACGCCCTCGCCGACGAGTGCTTGCCCGGCCGGATACGGCCGACGAGCTGGTACCTGGCCGGTTTCATCGCCCCTGCCGGCTCACGCCCGGAGGACCGCGGGGATTCGGACGAGAACGACGACATTGACGAGATCCCGAAGGAGGACGGCCCGGCGGAGGAGTCGGTCGATGAGCGTCGGCCGGCCAAGCGGTCCTTCTTCCCCTCCTCCGTGGGGCTGAGCTTCCTTGTGCCGAAGGGGACCGACACCCTTGGCGTGACGGTGCGGTGGGGCGACTACCGGCGGGCCAGCGGCACGGACGAGGACGGCAAGACGGTCCCCGTGTGGCGGCGCCACCCACGGGAACAGGTGTTGCGCGTCTCCCTGCCGCCGGGAAACCCGCTCACTCCCCTGCCGGGATCGGGCGGGATCGTGCTGTTCGTGACCGCCCGCCCGGTCGCGTCGCACCGCCCCGAGAAGATCCCCGACGGCACGCAGGCCGTGTCCGTGTTCGTCGTCAACCGGCGCCGGCCCAACCCTGACGACCCGGACACGGCCTTCGCCTTCCAGGTCGGCATCGAGGTCCGCTCCGACCGGCCGTTTGCCCCGAGACCGGACATGCGGGGGACGGAGATCGGCGGGTGGGACGAGCAGATGGCGGACCTCCACTACGCCGACACCCCGGAGTACGCCACCGGCCACGGGGTGTCCGCCGACTGGGAGATCGTTGACGGGGAATGCCGGGTGTTGCGCACCAGGTGGATCCCGAGCGCGGTGGTGGAGAAGACCGAGACCACCAAGGTGACAGACGCGGAGCTCTCGATGGAGAGACTCGGGCAGCTGCCTGACGGGCAGGCCGTCAAGGCCGCGCTGACGCCCTTGGTCGACCAGTACCGCGCATGGATCGCGGCACGGCGGCCGGCCCTTGGGTCGCTCACCCCCGCGCGCAAGGAGACGGCCGAGGAACTGTTGCGGCTTGCCGACCTGGCCGCGGATCGGATCCGCCACGGGATCGACATCCTCGCGGAGGACGCGGACGCGCTGGACGCGTTCCGTGTCGCGAACCGCTCGGTCTCCGCGGCCCTGCGGCAACGGCTGAGGAGGCTGTTCAAGGACGCCTCCCCGAGCTGGAGGGCGTTCCAGCTGGCGTTCATCCTGTTGAACATCCCCGGCATTGCCGACCCCCGGGACCCCCACCGCAAGACCGTGGACCTGCTCTTCTTCCCGACTGGCGGCGGCAAGACCGAGGCGTACCTGGGCCTGGCGGCGTTCACGATGGTGCTGCGAAGGTTGCGCAACCCCGGGCAGGAGGGTTGCCTGGGCGCGGGGGTCGCGGTGATCATGCGCTACACGCTTCGCCTGCTCACGCTGGACCAGCTCAGCCGCGCATCGGGACTGGTGTGCGCGCTGGAGCTCGAGCGCCAGGCGGACATCGACCGGTACGGCTGGTGGCCGTTCGAGATCGGCCTGTGGGTCGGCAAGGCGGCGACCCCCAACCGCCTCGGGAGGAGGAACGACCAGCGCAGCGATTCCGCCCGGTCGAAGATCCGCCAGTTCAAGGCGGAGCCCAATCGCAGGCCCTCCCCGATCCCGCTGGAGAGCTGCCCGTGGTGCGGGACGCGCTTCACGCCCGACTCCTTCAACCTGTGGCCCAACGAGGACCATCCCCAGGAGTTGCGCATCGCCTGCAGCAACTTCGAGTGCGAGTTCAGCGGGGACCGGCCGCTGCCGATCCAGGCCGTCGACGACACCATCTACCGGCGCCTGCCGGCGTTCCTGATCGCGACCGTCGACAAGTTCGCGGCGTTGCCGTGGACCGCGGAGACGGGAAAGCTCCTGGGGCGCGCAAGCAACTTCGACAAGCAGGGGTTCTACGGCGCGGAGGCCCCGGAGAAGGGGACTCCCCTCGGCGCGATGCTGCCCCCGCCCGACCTGGTGATCCAGGACGAGATGCACCTGATCTCGGGCCCCTTGGGCACCATGGTCGGGCTCTACGAGGCGTCGATCGAGGCGCTGTGCGCGCGGAAGATCGGCGGCGAAACCGTCCTTCCCAAGATTGTCGCGTCCACCGCCACCGTGCGCCGGGCACAGGACCAGATCCAGGCGCTGTTCGCGCGCCCGGCGACCCAGGTCTTTCCGCCATCGGGGCCGGACCGGCGCGACTCCTTCTTTGCCCGGACGGTGCCGGTGTCCGAGGCCCAAGGACGGCAGTACGTCGGGGTCGTCGCCCCGGGCAGGAACATCAAGGTGCTGTTGCGGCGCGTGTGGCTGGTGCTCATGGCCGCGGCCGAGCGGATGTACCGTGACGCCGGGGGGAACAGGAACACGGACAACCCGGCGGACCCCTACATGACCGTGCTCGGCTACTTCAACAGCCTGCGCGAGCTGGGAGGCGCCCGGCGCATCCTGGAGGAGCAGGTGCACAACACCGTCCAGCACTACGGGGAGCGGATACGGGTGGGGGAACGGCACGGACTCTTGCAGAACAGGAAGATGATCTCCGACGTGATGGAGCTGACCTCGCGGATCCCGACGGACCGGGTGGCTTCCGCCCGGAGGCGCCTCGAGTGTCCGTTCCACGAGAAGGAACGGGTCGATTGCGCCATCGCGACCAACATGATCTCCGTGGGCCTTGACATCACCCGGCTGGGCCTCATGGTGGTGATGGGCCAGCCCAAGACGCACGCCGAGTACATCCAGGCGACCAGCCGGGTGGGACGGGACGACAGGCGGCCGGGCCTCGTGGTCACTCTGCTGAACATGCACAAGCCCCGCGACCGCTCGCACTACGAGGGCTTCCGGCACTACCACGAGACGTTCTACCGCTCGGTGGAGGTGTCGAGCGTGACGCCGTTCTCCGCGCGCGCGCTTGACCGCGGCCTCGCCGGGGCGCTGGTCGCGTACGCGCGCCACTCCGAGTCGTTGCTGACCCCGCCGGGTGGCGCCGCCGAGATCGCCGAGGTGCGGCAAAGTCTCGAGGAGAGACTTCGCCACGTGTATCACGGCAGGGTCGGCAACCAGCCGCTTCTGGATGAGGAGATCGAGGAGCGCTCGGACAGCGTCCGGCGCCGAATCGGCGACCTGCTCGACTCGTGGCGGGAGGTCGTCGCCGACTACTCGGACAAGACCGTCAACGTGCTGTACCAAAAGTACGAGACGCCGGACGCGAGGGGAAAGCCCCTGTTGCGGGACATGCTGGAGCAGGAGTTCGACACCGAGCACCAGCGCAAGTTCCGCGCCAACCGCTCAATGCGCACCGTGGAGCCGAGTGTCGACCTGCTCCTCAGCGCGCTGAACGGGCGGGACATCAACCCGGAGCAATGAACCCGAAGGCCCACGCCCAGCTGCGCCAGAGCCAGGTGGTCACCACGTTCGGCCCGGGGGCGCTCATCGACCTTCCCCGGCACTCGGCCATCGTCGGCGGCCTCAACACCTGGGCTGGCGGCAAGGACGAGATCCACGAGCCGAGGCTGGCGCAAAAGCTGAGGGGACTCGCCGGGGGGCAGCCACCCCGGCTGTTCGTGCCCCCGGCGGAGACCGACGGGTCGTGGAAGCCGGGACAGCCGCACAGGGGCGTCCGCGCCTGGCTGTTCCCCGAGTGGTTCCTCGTGCAGGAGCGGGAACGGGGCAAGGACGGGCAGACCCAGCGCCGCCGGCGCCTCGTGCACCGCAGGTCCCTGGAGAAGGGACGTTTCGAGAAGCTGGAGGTGGTGCCGACAAGGTTCGTCCGGGCGTGCCCCCGCGGTCACGTGGACGACATCGACTGGGTCCGGTTCGTCCACAAGGACGGGGACACCACCTGTCGGCGCCAGCTCTGGCTGGAGGAGCGGGGGACGACCGAGGACCTGCGGGAACTCCACGTGCGCTGCGACTGCGGCGCGGTGCGTCCCCTGATTGAGGCGACCGACATCCCGCTGAACCCGCTGGGGACCTGCTGGGGAAGACGGCCCTGGCTGGGCAGGCACACCGAGGAGAAGTGCAACCTTCCGAGTCGCCTGCTGGTCCGGACCGCCTCCAACGCCTACTTCCCCCAGGTTGTCAGCGCGCTGTCGCTGCCGAGGCAGCGAACCCCGGTCGAGAACGCCGTCGACAGGCTGTGGGAGGACCTCCGGATCGTCGAGGATGAGACCGACCTTCGCGTGCTCAAGAAAAAGCCGATCATCGCCGAGATCCTGCACCCCTTCGATGACCGGGATGTGTTGCAGGCGATCGCCGAGCTCCGGCGCGGCGGCGGCGGGGACGACCGGCACCTGAAGGAGGCGGAGCTCGAGGCGTTCCTGAACGCCCCCGAGGGTTTCGGCGACGACGTCCCCATCAACCCCGACTTCCACGCGCGCAGGCTTCCCGACGGGGTGTGGCGCACGTCAGGGCACAGCAGGGACATTGCGGCCGTGATCCAGCTCCACCGCCTGCGCGAGGTGCAGGCCCTGATCGGCTTCACCCGCTTCGAGGCCGCGATGTGCGACATCCACGGCGAGTACAACACGGACGTTGAGCGGGCGGCTCTCGACATCGATCCCACGTGGTTTCCCGCGATCGAGAACCGCGGGGAGGGGATCTTCGTCCTTCTGCGAAAGGAGGCGGTGCGGGAGTGGCTGCGACGCACCGGGGTGAGGACACGCCTGGAGACACTCAAGACCGGGCACGGCATCTGGGGAGAGCAGTACCCGCAAGCGAAGCACCCCTTCCCCGGCGGGCCGTACATCCTGCTGCACACGTTGTCGCACCTGCTCATCCAGTCGCTGGCGATGCGTTGCGGATACCCGGCCAGCTCGATCCGCGAGCGCATCTACGTCGAGGACGGCGAGTTCGGGGTGCTCCTCTACACCGCCTCGACGGATGCCGAGGGGACCCTCGGCGGCCTGGTGCAGCAGGCGCGCAACATCGAGACCCACCTGGCGGACGCGCTTCGCATGGGCGAGCTCTGCTCCAACGACCCGGTCTGCTCCCAACACAAGCCGGACGACAAGCTGGAGGAGCGTTGGCTCCACGGCGCCGCGTGCCACGGCTGCACGCTCATCTCGGAGACCTCCTGCGAGATGCGCAACGACCACCTGGACCGCGCGCTGGTCGTCCCGGCGCTCGGCATTCCGGACGCCGCGTTCTTCGACCGGCCCCACTGGTGAGGGCCTTGGCAAGCTTGGCGCCCCACCTGCGGCGGCGCCTGGAGAGCGCCCTGGACTCCGGGCTGTTGCCGGCGGGGGCGTCCGTCACGTCGATCCGCTCGGTGCTCGGGGTGCGCGAGGGCGTCGATGAGCTGCGCGCGGCGCTGGCGGAGCTTGAGCAGCTGGGCGTGTCCGGCCGGGCGGCGGCCTCGTGGTTGCGCACGGTCGACCTGGTCGCCGCGCCGCCGCCAATGCCGGACATGGTGTGGTCCGGCCCTGAGGTGCAGGGGTTGCACGCCCGCAACACGAAGGCCGTCTACGCGGAGCTGCTCACGTCCGCCAAGCGCTCACTGTGGGTGAGCACCTTCGTCTACTTCGATGGCGCGCGCGTGTTCGTCGACCTGGCCCGGCACATGGACGCGACCCCGGGGCTGAAGGTCACGCTGCTGCTGAACGTCCAGCGCGGCAGGCGGGACACCACCGCCCAGGACAGCCTCGCGCAACGCTTCGCCTCGCGGTTCTGGGAGTCCGACTGGCCGGGTAGCGCCCGGCCGTCCGTCTACTACGACCCGCGCTCGCTGGAGCCCGACGGCCCCGCCGGCGTGTTGCACGCCAAGGCGGTCGTCGCCGACGGCGAGGCCGTCCTGGTCACGTCCGCCAACCTCACGGACGCCGCGCTCACGCGCAACATCGAGCTGGGGATCCTGGTCCGCCACCGGGCGCTTGCCGAGAGCGTCTCGCGGCATTTCCAGGGGCTGATCGACAACGGGTTCCTGGCGCCGTTGCCGCGCGCGTAAGTCCGGGACCTGTTGGCCGCGGGGAACCCAGTGAGAACTCGGCCACACCCCGTGGTGGTGCCGGGTGCGGCACAGCCGACTCCTCGGCGACGTGTGCCGGTCTCAGCCAAGGAATCCTCTCTCCACGGTAAACACCCGGGAAAGTTCGCGGTGCAACGTCTTGAAATGCGCTCTCTGGTTCGGGGTGCCAGACGGAAAGGCAAGTGCTCGACAGACATCCGCGTGGGCCGGATCGTGCTCTGTCGCAGTGTCGTACACACTATAACCCCTGTCACCGGACAGCGTGATCGCCCTGACATCCCCGCATCGCGCCATCGCCAGCGACAAATCCGACACTGGGACGTCCCTCCGCTTGGCATACATCCGCGCCCTGTCTCCCAACTCCCCAAGGGGGATGTGACGTTCCCGGAACACAGACAATCCAAGGGCATCCACCGCCCGGAACGCATCCGGCCTGATGGCCGGCAGGTCACCCACCAAGTGCTCGGGAAGAAGAAAGCGATAGAGGGTCTCATCGCTCTTGACCGCCCCGGGGGAGTGCTCGCTCACAGAAAAACCGTCACAATAGCCGGGGGCGAAAAGTCTACGGTAGTGCACACACTTGCACCCGCTGTTTCCGTACGTCAGCTCGACATCCCTGCATGACAGCACCTTCGTCGTTGGCATCCGTGCCGACCCTCACAGCTTCCGCAGGGGACCGACGAGCGCATCGGGCCAACCGGAGCCGACCGGGCAGTCCTCGGCCACATCTCGCGCAGTCTCCTTTCCGCGCGAGTACTGACAGACGGCAAAGTAGAACGTCCCGTCACCCTCGAACGTGACCCCCGCAAACAAGTCCCCCGTGTCCCAGAAGAACCCCGTCTCGCCGTCCGAGTTGAGCTCCGGGTATGGCAACGGGACATCGGCCGGGCGCAACGCCAGGAACCTGCGGGCGTCCATCAGCGAATCTGGCAAGGCCGGCTTGGCGCACTCCCCGTCCCATCCACGCTGAAGAGTCGGGTACCGGGACAGCTCGGATTCCAGCAGATCCCTCATCTCGGACTCGGACCGTCGGGGAGCCCTCGCCAGAAGCTCGTGCGTGATCTCTTGGACTGGCCTTGTCCGCGCCTCGATCTCGCTCTTCATCCGCTCGACCACAAGCTGAGCCTTGGCCCGGATACGGCGGATTTCCCCGGCGTCATGCTCTTGCCAAGATCCCTCTCCGGAACTGGAGGGTTGCGGTGATCCTGCCGCGCGCGCCGAGTAGAAGATGTCGCCCATGGGTCTTTCGTCAGTCAGTCTGGGGACACAGTGTAGCAGACTGCGGGCCTGTCACCAAGCAAATCGCGGCGGCCAGCATCTTGCCCGGCGATAAGGTGTCAGGACACGGGCAGGCTTCCTTGGCGACTGGCGTGCCGGAGAAACCCAACAAGCGTCTTGGCCCGCCAAGGCTGCCGGGCGGGCCGCCGACTCCTCCGCTACCGCGCGCGCGCGCCCGGACCGCCGGACCGAGACTTTCCCCGCCGCGTCGGGGACTCGCCTCCCGTCTTCTCCACGCGATCGACGGACCCGATTACCAGCGCGTCGATCGGCGCCCGGACGTCCGGGAAGTACCCGGCCGCGACCGACCCGGTGGTGACGATGACCTCCTCGTCGGGCCCGCACCCGAGGACGTCAAGCGCGACCAGGGTCGAGCCGTTCTCGAGTCTGATCTCAAGCAGGGCCCCGCCCGGCACCGTCTCCAGGCGCTTGGTCGCCCACACCCTTCCTGTCACGTGTCCGCGGATCATTCCCTTCTCCTTCTGACCTGGATTCCCAGCCGGCGGATCTCGTCCTCCGCCAGCGGCGTGACAATCGTGCCCGGACCGACCTCGACGACCGTCCCCTCCGGCAGTTCCGACACCTGGTGCGCGGCCACCAGCCCCTTGCCGAACCGGGTGACGGTCTCCTGCGCCGCCTCGGCCGGAGGCGTCGTCCCCGTGGCCCGGGAGTACCGCTCCGCGCTCCCGGGCACGCCGTCCGCCGGCGCCTCCGGCAGCGGACCCTGAAGCGTCAGGTCCAGTCCCGAGTAGTCGCCGAACGCCTCCGCCGGGTCGCTGTTGTGCGCGATCGCGGTCCAGTGCAACAGGTGGTGGGGAGTGATGTTCTCGCACACCGTGCTGCGTCCGAAGAAGCCGGTGCCGACCGTGAACGACGGCGGCAGGTTGGTCTGGAACCCTGCCGCCCCTTGGCTGCACGGCGCGTTGACCACCACCCGGTAGGCCTCGACCGCCTGCGCGTACTCGAGCGCCGCCGATTCGTCCGACCCGTGGAACGCCGCGGAGTGTCCCGCCCCCGAGTGGCGAAGGATCGCGCGGGCCGCCGCGTACGCCCGGCGGCGCGACGACGCCTGCAGGAAGGAGAGCGCCGGGCAGAGCTTCTCGCCCGACAGCGGCTCCTCCGGGCCCGCCTGGGAGATTTTCGCGAGCAGAATCTTCGTCGCGGCGGGCACATCGAACGAGCACTGCCGGGCGATCCAGGCGGCGTCCCTGCCGATCGCCTCGACATTGAACCCGCCGGACCCGAACAGGTAGGCGCGCAGGCGCCCGGTCTCGTCGTCGTCGCACACATGGGCGCCTGCCCGCCGCAGCTCCCCAAGCAGCCGGTCGCCGACGCTCTCCAGGGTCACCACCACGGATTCGCTGGTGCACAGCACCGAGTTGTCGTACGCCTTCGACGCGACGATGCGGGCGGCCGCCTGGGCGAGGTCCGCGCTCTCGTCGACGTAGGCCGGGGCGTTCCCTGGGCCGACCCCGATCGCCGGCGTGGAGGACGAGTACGCGGCGCGCACCATCCCGGACCCCCCGGTGGCGAGAATCAGCCCGGTCTTCGGCGAGCGCATGAAGGCCTCGACCAGGCGCACGCCCGGCTGCTCGACCACCTGCACGGCGCCCGCCGGGGCGCCCGCCGTCTCCGCCGCCGCCGCCAGGGTCCGCGCCGCGTCGACCGAGCACTCGCGCACCGCCGGGTGCGGGCTGATCACGATCGCGTTGCGCGTCAGCATCGCGAGGACCACCTTGAAGTTGATCGTCGCGACCGGGTTGGTCGACGGCGACAGCGCGAACACCACGCCCGCCGGCCGCGGGAACCGCACCACCTTGCGCGCGGCGTCGATGCGCAGCCCGACAAAGTCCTCGCCGCGGTAGTGGTCCACCAGCGGCTTCCCGGTCATCCGGTTCTTCTCGGCCTTGTCCTTGACCACCCCGAACCCGGCCTCCTCGACCGCCCACTCGGCATAGCGCTGGGCGTTCGCCCCCGCCGCCTCGCCGACCGCGTCGGCGATCGCGAGCGCCGATTCCCGGCCGTGGCGCAGGAACAGCTGGCCGGCCCACCGCGCCTGGTCCAGCACCAGGTCGGCCAGCGACGCGTGGGCGACCTCCCCGCCCGAGGTGTCGACCAGCGGGCGCAGCTCCGGCGTCATGCCCGCGCCCTCCCGACGGTGGTCCGCCCCATCACCTCGTCGCGGGCCGCCCCCACCGCGATGTCGACCCGGCGCAGGAGGTCCTCGCACAGCCCGTGGGTCATCAGCAGCCCGGGCTTGAACTGAAGCACCCGCGGGTCCAGCGTCGAGAAGATCGCCCACACCCCGTTGTTGTAGAGGTGGCGCATCACCGGCTTGGCACCCTCGGGATGGTTGAACTCCAGCCCCATCACGACGCCGTGCTGGCGGATTCCGACAAAGAAGTCCGGGTGCAGCGACCGGATCTCCTCCAGGCCGGAGCGCACGAAGTCGGAGATGTGCCGCACCATCCGGCGCACGCCCGGGCGCTGCACGATCTCCAGCACCTTCATCGCGACGACGCACCCGAGCTCGGCGCCGCCCATCGTCGAGATGTGGCCGAAGCCGTCCTCCTGGAGCCAGCCGCCGCAGCGCTCGGACACCACCACGCACGCGATCGGGTACATCCCGCCCGAGATCCCCTTGCCCACCACCATGATGTCCGGGCGCACGCCGTAGCGCATGCACCCCCACATCTCCCCGCACCGCATCAGCCCGGTCTGCACCTCGTCGGCGATGTAGAGCGCGCCGTGGCGCTCGCACATGGCCTTCACCTCGGGGAGGTACCCCTCCCGCGGCATCGGGAACCCGTAGGTCGCCGGGATCGTCTCCATGATCACCGCGGCGGCGTCGCCGGGGCGCAACGCCGCCTCCATCGCGTCCAGGTCGTTGAACGGCACCTGGACGAACTCCCCCTCGGTGTCCTCCGAGAGGAACAGGCGGGAGAAGCGGTCGTCGCCCGTCTTCACCGCCAGCCCGGTGTGGCCGTGGTAGGCCTTCACGATCGACACGATCTTCCGCCGCTGCGTCGCGTGGCGCGCCGTCTTGATCGCGATGTCGATCGCCTCGCCGCCGCCCGACCCGTAGATCGTGTAGCGCATGTCCGGCGCCGGCGCGCACGCCGCCAGCGCCTCCGCCAGCGCCGTGCGCGCCAGCGCCGGGAAGTGGTGGTTCCCCATGTCGAAGCGCTCGGCGCCGGCGCGCAACGCCTCGACCAGCTCGGGGTGGCGGTGCCCCAGGTTGTAGGTCCCGCCGTTCAGGTGCACGTCGATCAGCCGCCGCCCGTCCATGTCGTGGAGGAAGTAGCCTTCCCGCTCGTCGATCACGAGGTCCACGCCCATGTCCTGCCAGTCCCGGGTCTTTCCCGGGTTCCAGAAGTGCGCGGAGCGCTCGAGGAACTCCCGCTTCGCCTCGCTCATCGCGCGCGTCCCGACAGGCGCGGGCGCGCGCCCGGCGATCCCGGCGTCCCGGCCCCCATGGCTCAGCCGAACCTGGAGAGGTAGCGCTCCGCCAGCTCGGCGGACACCCGGGAGAACTCCGCGCCCTGCTCCCTCGCGAGGTCGGTCTCGCTGTGCGAGCCGATCCAGGCGAGCAGCGCCATGCGCCGCAGCATGACGAACGTGTCGATCTCGCGCTCGTCCTCCGCGCCGAACTCCCGCGCCTTCCGGTAGCCGCGCACCCACGCCTCGCGCAGCCCGGGGATCCTCGGGTCGTCCTCCATGAAGCTGACGCCCGCGGCGAAGTCGTAGCCGAACCAGCCGAGCCCGCAGTCGTCGAAGTCGATGAGACGGGTGGCGCCG
>CAZZIL010000358.1:0-4411 GCA_964654265.1 uncultured Gammaproteobacteria bacterium
GCACTCGTCCAGCCTGCCCCCCGTCTTCTCCAGCGTCCTGCGCGTCAGCCGGGCAAGGCGGGCCGGCTCAAACATTCCGGTCCGCAGGCAAATCCACGGGCCGACCCAGGCCAGGAAATCCGTGCACGCATCGTCCTCAAGCATCGATTCCCAGAAGTCGGTCACGCGCCGGCCCGCGAAGCCGGGCTTTTCGGCTCGGTCGGCCCCGATGAGGTCGCCCGTCAGGCGGATGAACCCCTCATGCTGCCCGCGGGAACGCCGCTCCCGGAACCGCCTGAACAGGGCATCGTCAAGGCCGAATCCCTCGACGTGAAAGTGGGCCATCGCAAAGTGCCGGCCGATCCCGTGCTCCGGGTCGTGCAGGGTGCGGTCGTGCGAGTCGTCGGCGGACAGCTCCAGCCCTTTCCGGTACAGCCGCCGGAAGACGGGGTCGGAGAACATCTCTAGGCGGGGCTCGACCGACAGGAAGCGTTCCCAGGCCGCCACGAAGTGTCCCTTCCTCGCGGCCGCGGACGGAAAGACGTGGGGGGCCATCTCGCGCGCCCACGCCGGGTCCAGCGCGTGCAGTTCAGGGAGGCCCTTCCCGTACCCGGGCATTGCGAGGCACTGCCTCTCCTTCTTGAGGAGGTCCTCGCCAAAGGCCTTCAGGCGCCCAGGAATCCCGGCGGCGCCTTCCACCGGGGGCTGGCGCTCCAGGCGGGCAAGCCCCACAAGGGCGCGGAACAGCGCCACGCGGATCGACGAGACCCTGACTGTCGCGTAGCTGTCCTCCGTCCCGGGATGCCCCTGGCGGGAAAACCGAAGGATGTGGCGCATGGTCTCAAGGATTTCGCCGCCATGCCTTGCGCGCAGGTCCGCGGCCAGCCCGTCGCTTTCGGAGAACCACTCGGCAATCAGGGCGGCCATGGCCCAGTGCACGCCCAGCCAGTCGCCGACGCCGCCCGGGACCTTGTCCGTGCCGTCCGGCTTGGAGGGGCGCTTCCCGCCCGATTTCCCGATCATCGTGAGCCACCCGACAACGGAACCCCAGTCCGTGCCGCCGGACCGGGCGCGGTCGTCCCCCACTTGGTCCAGGAGACCCATCAGCCTCTCGTACGTCTTCTCCGGCTTCTCCGGTCCCGGGAAGGCCGGCTGTGGCTTGCCGGCCGGTTTTGGGTGCGCCCGCAGGCGCCCTCCCTGTGCCGGGGTCGCGTCTCGCTGGGACCGTCGATGGCCGGGTGGCACATCACGGGCACGCCTCGCCAGCCCTCCACGGACCGCGTCCCTGGGCAACCGACCCACGGGTGCGGGGCCGACCGCGTGCCGTGCCCTCCTAACGGCCATGTCGCCCTCCTGCGGGGCTCTCCCCCGCGAGTGGGGATCCTCCACGACCGGGAGGAGGCGCCGTCTCCGCCGGGAGGGCGTGGGACCCGCGCGCGCCGCACGGCAGGGTGCGCCGCCCGCCAAGGGACGCGCCACAGGGAATGCGCCGGGGCATCCCGGACACTGCTCCCCGACTGTGCCGACTCCCGAAAACCGTCATCCCGTTCCTGCGTCGGTATTGTAGCACGCGAGGTTTGTGGGGCAGGTCGGCGGATTGCGCATCGCGCACCACTGCGGGGCGCCGGCGCCCCCGTGGCCGACGCTGTGGTCGCCGGTTGCCGGTCCGGGGCAACCCGGACCTCATCGCCCCGGCACGCGCTCCCCCGAGTGCCGCAGGGCGGCATTCGCGCGCCGGCGCCCCGCCGCGGGGCGACTCGTCAGCCGCCGGACCGCCGGACACGGTGTCCGTCGCCTTTGCCACCCTGTTCGGCGCACGCGTTCTTCTACCGCGCGCGCATGTCCTCGGCTCGACCACCGAGGGGGAGGCCCCGGGGACTTGGGGGACCGGCGCCCCGGCTTGCGCTCCCCGGCGTGGCCCCGCGGTTGGTCGTCGCTCCCGTGCGGGCCCGGTCAACGCGGATTCCGGGTTGGCGGCCGGCGGGGATCGCGCCCGGACTCTCCCGGCCCGCCGGTGACCTTATAATTGCGGGGGGAACGGAGCGCGCGTGGCCAATGTGATCTCACTGTCCAGCCTGCGGCTGGGCGACATCGACCGGGTCGGGGGGAAGAATGCGTCCCTGGGCGAGATGATCGCCGGGCTGGCGTCCGTCGGCGTGCGCGTCCCCGACGGGTTCGCGACCACCGCCGCGAGCTTCCGCGACTTCATCGACCGCTCGCGGCTCGGCCAGGTGATCTCCCGGTCGCTGCGGTCGCTCGACGGCCACGACACCGACCGCCTGGCCGAGGTGTCGGGCGACCTGATGCGCCGCGTCATGGAGGCGGAGCTGGACCCCGGCCTTGCCCGCGAGGTGCGCGACGCCTACGCGCGCATCTGCGACAACGCCGAGCGGGAGGTCCCGGTGGCGGTGCGCTCGTCCGCGACCGCGGAGGACCTGCCCGACGCATCGTTCGCCGGGCAGCAGGACACCTACCTGAACGTCCGCGGCGCCGACCGGGTGCTGGAGTCGATCAAGCGCGTGTTCGCATCGCTCTACACCGCGCGCGCAATCTCGTACCGCATCGACAAGGGGTTCAGCCACTCCGCGGTGGCGCTCTCCGTCGGCGTGCAGCGGATGGTGCGCAGCGACCTCGCGTCGAGCGGGGTGATGTTCACGCTCGACACCGAGTCCGGGTTCGAGGGCGTGGTCTTCGTCACCTCCGCCTACGGCCTGGGCGAGATGGTGGTCCAGGGGAGCGTCAACCCCGACGAGTTCTACATTGACAAGCGCGCGCTTGACGCGGGCCGGCCGTGCGTCGTCCGGCGCACCTTGGGCGGCAAGGCCAGGAAGATGGTGTTCGTCGAGGACGGCGACGGCGACGGCGTGCGCGTGGTCGACGTCCCGGCGGCGGAGCGCCAGGCGTTCTCCGTCTCGGACGGCGACCTGGCGGAGCTCGGCCGCCAGGCCCGCGCGATCGAGCGCCACTACGGCCGCCACATGGACATCGAGTGGAGCAAGGACGGGGTCGACGGCCTCGTCTACATCGTGCAGGCGCGCCCGGAGACCGTCAAGTCGAGGGAGGAGAAGACGCGCTCGATCCGGCGCCACACCTTGGTCGGGAGCGCCACGCCGATCGTCGAGGGCCGGGCCATCGGCCAGAAGATCGGCGTCGGCGCCGCGCGCGTGCTGTGCGACCCGGCGCGGATGGGCGAGCTGCGCCCCGGCGAGACCCTGGTCGCCGACATGACCGACCCGGACTGGGAGCCCGTGATGAAGCGCGCCGCCGCGATCGTCACCAACCGGGGTGGGCGCACCTGCCACGCCGCGATCATCGCGCGCGAGCTGGGCGTCCCGGCGATCGTCGGCTGCGGCGACGCCACCGCGCGGATCCCCGACGGCGGGACCGTCACCGTCAGCTGCGCGGAGGGCGACACCGGGCGCGTCTACCCGGGCGAGGTCGAGCACCGCGTCGACCGCGTCGACCTCGGCGAGATGCCCGACATCCCGGTGAAGATGATGATGAACGTGGCGAACCCGGACCTGGCGTTCGAGTTCTCGCGGCTGCCCAACGACGGCGTCGGCCTCGCGCGCCTGGAGTTTGTCATCGGGAGCATGGTCGGGGTCCACCCGCGGGCGGTCCTCGACTACGCGGCGCTGCCGGCGGCGCTGCAGCGCGAGGTCCGCCGCGCGAGCGCGGGCTACGCGGACCCGCGCGAGTTCTACGTCGGCAAGGTCGCCGAGGGGATCGCGACGATCGCGGCGGCGTTCCACCCGAAGCCGGTGATCCTCAGGCTGTCGGACTTCAAGTCGAACGAGTACTCGGGGATGCTCGGCGGGCGCCTGAGCGAGCCGCAGGAGGAGAACCCGATGATCGGCTACCGCGGCGCCGCGCGCTACCTGTCGGCGCAGTTCCGCGACTGCTTCGCGATGGAGGTCGAGGCGATCCGCCGGGTGCGCGAGGACACCGGGCTGGAGAACGTCGAGGTCATGGTCCCGTTCGTGCGCACCGTCGCCGAGGCGCGGGAGGTGGTCGGCCTGATGGCCGGGCTCGGACTCGAGCGCGGCCGCGCCGGGCTGCGCCTGATCATGATGTGCGAGGTGCCGTCGAACGCGATCCTGGCCGACGAGTTCCTCGGCCACTTCGACGGGTTCTCGATCGGCTCCAACGACCTGACGCAGCTGACGCTCGCGCTGGACCGCGACTCCGGGCTGATCGCCAGCCAGTTCGACGAGCGCGACGAGGCCGTGCGGTTCCTGATCGCGCGCGCCATCCGCGCCTGCGCGCGCGCCGGCAAGTACGTCGGGATCTGCGGGCAGGGCCCGTCGGACCACCCCGACCTCGCGCTGTGGCTGGTCGAGCAGGGGATCACCAGCCTGTCGCTCAACCCGGACTCGGTCGTCGACACCTGGATGTCGGTCGCCAAGGCCGCCAGGCGGCACTAGCCGGCGCG
>CAZZIL010000359.1:0-14936 GCA_964654265.1 uncultured Gammaproteobacteria bacterium
CTCGTCAGGAACTTCCGGCTGAGCGTGAAGGCGATCGCCATCTGCGCCGGGTCCAGCCCGTGCTCGCGCGCGAGGTCGACGTGGCGGCGGGTCCTCTCCACCATCCGGTCCGACAGGTAGCGCGAGAAGTATTTCCCCCACATCGTCAGCCGGCAACCCTCCGGGCGGGCACCGTCCAGGTACTTGCCGCTCAGCACGCCGAACCCAAGCGGCGAGTACGCGAGCAACCCGCAACGCTCCCGGTGCGAGATCTCCGCCATCCCGAACTCGTAGTTCCGGTTGAGCAGGTTATAGGGGTTCTGCACCGAGGCGACCCGGGGAAGACCCCTGTCCCGCGCAAGCCGGAGGTACTCAAGCATGCCCCATGGCGTCTCGTTGCTCACGCCGAACGCGCGGACCTTGCCCTGGTCCACCAGGTCGCCGATCGCGCCGAGCGTCTCCTCGATCGCGACCGGGTCGGCACCCTCGGGAGGGTCGGTGTAGCGCACCGTCCCGAAGTAGTTGGTCTTGCGGGCCGGCCAGTGCACCTGGTAGAGGTCGACGTAGTCCGTCCGCAACCGCCGCAGGGACCCCTCGATCGCCTCGAAGACCTGCTTCCGGTCCGGCATCGTCGGTCCGTCGCCGCCGGGACGGGTCATCGAGCTCGGCCCGGCGACCTTTGTCGCCAGGACGACCCGGTCGCGGCGGCCGCGCGCGGCGAGCCAGGCGCCGATGTGCTCCTCGGTGCGGCCCATCTTCTCCTCGTCCGCCGGGACCGGGTACATCTCCGCGGTGTCGAGGAAGTTGACCCCGTGGTCGAGCGCGTAGTCCATCTGCTCGAACGCCTCGCTCTCGGTGTTCTGCTCGCCCCACGTCATCGTCCCGAGACAGATGACGCTCACGGACATCCCTGTGTCGCCCAAGGGCCGTTGCTGCATGGTCGTGTGCCGATAGATCCAACAGGCGCGGATTTTAGCACCGCCGCCGCTCCGCGCCGCCGCGCGGTGGAGCGCGGGGGACCCCCTTGACATTGCCGCGACCGTCCCCATGTGTGTGCGTGACACATCCAACCAGGAGAGCAAGATGAGATTCCAGACATTCACACCCGCGGTCTTCCGCAACCCGCTTCTCGGCCAGTGCGCGTGCCCGGCTGTGTTGCCGCGGCGCCTCACGGTGTCGGGCCTCGCGCCCCGGGCGGACAGCGCCTTCCCGGTGGACGTCAAGGAGTACGGCGACGGCTACCGGATGGTCGCGAATGTCCCCGGCTTCGGCAAGGACGACATCAGCATCGGGGTGGAGGACAACGTTCTCACCCTCTCCGGGAAGCAGGCGGTCCCGGCCGGGGAGAAGGACGATGGCAAGTTCGTCCGCCGCGAGCGGGCGTCCCGCGACTTTGCGCGCAAGTTCCGTCTGCCGGAGCACGTCGACGCAAGCAGGGTCGAGGCGAGGCTTGACGCTGGCGTGCTGAGCCTGACGTTGCCGAAGTCCGCGGCCGCGGCCAAGCGGACGGTCGAGATCCGGTAGGCCCCGCCACAGGGACAAGGAGCCCGGGCCGGCGCTGCGCCGGACCCGGGCTGACCAGCCAAGCGTCAAAGGCCCCGCGGCGGCCCCGCCGCCGGAAGGGCCGAAGCCCCCTTGTCACGGGGTCCGCATTGGCCTGACCGGTGGCGGGACGATGCCCGCCTGCCCAGACCCCCCCTGCGGGACCAATCACCGGCCGAGAATCTTCGCGGTCCGCAGATTCGCCGGCCGAGAATCTGTCATCATGGGCTATAATTGCCCGCTGGGCGGTGTGATGCCAACAACGCACCGCTCTCGAAAACCACACCACCAAGATGTCGGCTCTTGACGAAATCAGGTCTCTGGTTGACCAAGGCGAATCGGAGGTGCTCGAGCTCAAGAGCACCACCGGGCAACGCAGTGCCGCCGCCGAGACACTCTGTGCCATGCTGAACAACCAGGGTGGGACTGTCCTGTTCGGGGTCGACCCGGGCGGGAAGCTGGTCGGTCAGCAGGTGGGTGCACGGACGATCGAGGAAATCAGCGGGGAAATCCAGCACATCGAACCATCGGTGTACCCGACGGTCAAGCGAGTCCCCGTGGTGAAGGACCGGGAGATTGTCGTGGTCCGTGTGCCCCGGGGACCTGATAGGCCGTACACGTACAGGGAGCACGCCTACACACGAGTGGGGAACACGACCGTCCGAATGACGAAGGAGGCGTTCAAGCAGATGCTCCTCGAGAGCATGCACAAGGTTAGGCGCTGGGAGAAAGAACCCGCGACCGGGTGGTCGATCGATGATCTGGACATGAATCAGGTCGAATGGGTTGTGGCTGAGGCCATCCGCCTGAGACGGCTGCGCGACTTGGAGAGACTGCATTCCCCAATGGACTTGTTGACTGGTCTCGGGGTTGTTGAGGACGGGGAGCTGCTTCGCGCAGGGGTGGTGTTGTTCGGCAAACCTGACCGGTTTCTTCCCAACATGCCGCAGTGCCTGTTGCGCCTTGCGCGCTTTCGCGGCGTTGACAAAAGGGAATTCATAGACAACCGACAGTTTCACGGCAACGCCTTCCTGATCCTGGATGAGGCCGAACGCTTCTTGGCGAGCACCCTGCCTATTGCCAGCCGGTTTGAGCCGGGGAGAATCAGGAGGATTGACACGCTTCTCTATCCCCACGATGCGACGCGGGAAGCGTTTGTGAACGCGATCTGCCATCGCGACTATATCGAGGGGGGCGGGTCGATCGGCGTGGCCGTCTACGACGACCGTCTGGAGGTGATCTCGTCCGGCAGGCTGCACTTCGACTTCACTCCTGAAAACTTGCTTGAGCCGCACCCTTCCAAGCCGTGGAACCCGCTGATCGCCAAGGTGTTCTACTTGTGCGGCATCATTGAGCAGTGGGGGCGGGGAATCGCCCTGATGACGGACCGGGTTGCCGAGGCGGGACTGCCCAAGCTTGAGATAGAGGATCGTGCCGGGGATGTCACGGTGCGGTTTCGCCGCAACGGGGATGGCCGGTCCTCCAATGGCGATGGCACGGGGCCTGACACATCGCGGGATGCGATTGTCCGGCAATTGGAGCAGACAGGCCGCCCAGTGAGATTGGGCGAGCTGAGTTCGCCGTTGGAAGACCAGCTCAGTGCCCGGCAGCTGAGACGCAAGCTGGAAGACCTAAGAGCCCAAGGGGTGGTTGGCTTGACCGGAAAAGGGCGCGGGGCGAGGTGGAGTCTGACCGGGAAGAAGAGGTGAGTCTTTGCCTGTCCACTGGTGGGGTGCCCTAGGAGATCTTCGCCTAACCTCGTTTAAATGCAAGCAACATCGCTATACATCTGTTAATGGCGCATAGTTCCATTAATTCGGTCTATGCGGTCCAATTCGGTCCATTTCTTGGTCCAATTAGGGGTATTTTCACTTAACTGCCTCTTAAATGCACTAAAATTCCCATAATTCACTTGATTGTCTTCCAAGTCATCCGACGGATACCAAGCGAAGGCACGTTGCCCCGCTCACTAGGGGGCAACTTGGCACCTTTCTGAGTGCTCGTCCTGCGCAGGTAGCCGGACACTTCGCCGTCACTCCCATTCACCTGCGGGGCTCCTGTTCCTTGTGCGCGTGCGCGAGATTCGCTCTAATTCGCTCCCATTCGCTCCAATTGGTGCACCCATTCGCTCTAATTCGGTCCCATTCGGTCCAATGGGGGTCCCATTCGGTCCCATTCGGTCCAATAGGGGTCCCATTGATGCCCTCTGGGCGTTCATCTCATGAGGTGCTCCGCATCGGAGACGTTGCGATGGTGTCCACACCTGCGGGACGCCCGTGCCTTGATATGTGTGCGCGGAAGCGCGGCGGCGCGCGGTGGAGCGACATCCTGGCTTCTGTGCACGACTACCGGGAGACGAAGGGGGAGTCAGTTCGGCGGCATGTGCCGGGTCGCGGGGACTCGGACTTCCTACGCGGCATACCTGTGGCGCCCCCCTTGGTGGTCCGGCATCGCGTGTGACACATAGGCGACACGAATCGTGCCGGACCTCACAGCCCGAGGGCAGCTCAACGCGACAGGTGTCCGAAAAAATTCGTGGGACGTGTTGAGATCCTGGGAAACGACCCCACATACCCCCGTAACAACTAGCCAGCGAGGAAAAGGCAATGGCAAACATCACCTCCCAAAAGGCCGACCTGGGCGACCTGATCGCCCGGTCGTTCACCCACCCCGGCGCGCTGAAGAGGTTCTTCGACCTGCCGGACATCGAGATCGGCGAGGGTGCCAGCTTCGCCGTGGACATCAAGGAGTACGACGACAGCTACCGCATCGTCGCCGACGTCCCCGGCTTTGACAAGGGCGACATCAGCATCGGGCTCGAGAACAACATCCTCACCATCTCCGCGCAGAAGGTCGCCGAGACCTCGGAGAAGGACGAGGGCAAGTTCGTCCGGCGCGAGCGCTCGTCGCGGAGCTTCGTCCGCAGCTTCCACCTGCCGGAGCACATCGACGAGGCGAAGGTCGAGGCCCGGCTGGATGCCGGCGTGCTGGACCTGACCCTGCCGAAGTCCGCGGCGGCGGCCAAGCGGCGGATCGAGGTCAAGTAGCCTTGCCCACGGCATCGGGGCCGGGGGCCGGCAAGGCCGGTCCCCGGCCTGGGCGTTGCCCGGCGGGCGGGCATCGGGCCCTCCGGCTCTCCTCGCACGGGACACCAGACACACAGCCAAGGAGTAACAATGGCCAACCAAGACAGACTGCGCAACGCGTTGCCCGGGGACCTGATCTCGCAGGTGTTCGCGCGCCCCGGCCTGTTCGACAGGCTCTTCGACCTGCCGGGCGCCGGGGTGGAGACGCCCTCCGCCTTCCCGGTCGACATACTGGAGCTGGACGACTGCTACCGGATTGTCGCCGACCTGCCCGGCTTCGGGAAGGACGAGATCGGCATCGGGATCGAGAACAACGTCCTCACCATCTCCGCGCAGAGGGCGACAGCCGAGGACGATGGCGGCCGCCACACCCGCCGCGAGCGCGCGATCGGGGGCGTGACCCGCAGCTTCCACCTGCCGGGACACATTGACGCGGCGGGCATCCAGGCGAACCTGGAGCGGGGCGTGCTTGACCTGCGCCTGCCGAAGCTTGTGGCGGCGGCCAAGCGGAAGATCGAGATCAGGTGACTCGCCGCCCGGCCTTCCGGCCGGGGGCCGCCTAGGTCGGCCGTCTTCCCCGGCGTCTCAGCCCGGCCGCGCGCGCGTGCGCCGGGAGTCCCTCCGCCGTCGCCAGGCGCGCCGCGGTCGCGGCGAGCAAGGCGCCGCCTGAGGCGGACGCCTTGAGCACGCTGGTCCACTTGACAAACGACCGCACGCCCAGCGGCGACGAGTGCCGGGCGCCGCCGCCCGTTGGCAGCACGTGGTTGGGCCCCGCGCAGTAGTCGCCCAGGACCGTCGGCGAGTGCGCGCCGACAAAGACGGCCCCGGCGTTGCGCACCCGCCGGGCGATCCAGTCGGCGTCCGCGCCCATCAGCTGGAGGTGCTCCGGGGCGACCTGGTCGGCGATCTCCGCGCACTCTGCCCGGTCGCGCGCCCGGATCGCCCAGCCGTTCCTTGAGAGGGACTGCCCGATGGCCTGGCGTCTCGGCTCCTTTCCGATCCGCCGCGCGATTTCCCGCTCCACTTGGCCGATGTGCGCCTCGTCGGTCGACACCAGCATCGCCCGCGCCATCGGGTCGTGCTCCGCCTGCGCCATCAGGTCCGCCGCCACCCATGCCGGCGGGGCCGACGCGTCGCTGACGACCAGCACTTCGGAGGGGCCGGCGACCGAGTCGATCCCCGCGAGCCCGAACACCTGGCGCTTCGCCTCGGCGACGTAGGCGTTGCCCGGCCCGACGATGACGTCCGCCCTTGGCACCAGCCGGTTGCCGTGCGCGGCGGCGGCGATCGCCTGCGCCCCGCCGATGCGGAACACCCGGTCGACCCCGGCGAGCGACGCGGCGCACAGCAGCGGGGCGGCGACGGTCCCGCCCTTGCCGGGAGGGGTGAGCATCACGACCTCGCCGACGCCGGCCGCGCGCGCCGGGATCGCGTTCATGAGCACGCTTGACGGGTAGAGGGCCGTGCCGCCCGGCACGTACACCGCCGCGCGCGCGACCGGGGAGGGGCGCATCCCCGCCTCGTTCCCGTCCTCGTCGCGCAGCGTCCACGCCCGCAGGGTGCGCGCCTCGCGCGCATGGAAGGCCCGGACGCGTTCGGCGGCGTGGCCGAGCGCCTTGCGCACCGCCGGCGGCGTGCGCCGCGCGGCGTCCCGCACCTCCTTGGCCGGCACCTCAAGGTCCTCCAGGCGCCGGCAGGCGAACTTGTCGTGCCGGCGGACCAGCCGGAGCAGCGCCTTCTCGCCCGTGTCCCGGTCGGCGACCGCCGCGATGATCCCGGCGACGGTGGCGCCCACCCCCGGGGGCGCCCCCCGGTCCGCGTCCGCCACCAGGCGGGCGAACCGCCCCGCGAAGTCCGCGGTGCGGGTGTCGAGCCGCACCCGGAAGCGCTCAAACGCCATTCGCGGCCCTCGCCAGCCGGTCGCGCAGGGCGCGGAACGCGCCCCGGTCCTCCCGCAGCGCCACCGTGTTGCAGACCAGGCGCGACGACACCTCCATGATCGACTCCACCTCCACCAGCCCGTTTTCCCGCAGGGTCCTGCCGGTGTCGGTCAGGTCGACGATCAGCGTGGCGAGCCCGGTCGCCGGGGCGATCTCCATCGACCCGTGCAGCTTGACGACGGTGACATGGATCCCCTTGAGCGCGAAGTGCTCCCGCGCCAGCCGCGGGTACTTGGTCGCGACGCTGAGCCGGGCGCCGCCCGCCAGGGCGGCCCCGTAGTCGAACCCGGCCGCGGCGGCGACGACCAGCCGGCACCTCGATATCCCGAGGTCGCACAGCACGCACACGTCGTCCGGGTCGTTCTCCTCAAGCAGGTCGTTGCCGACTATCCCGGCGTCGACGGCGCCGTGGCGGACGTAGGTCGCGACGTCCGGGCCGCGGAGGACGACCAGCCGGAGGTCGCCCGCCTCGGTGATCAGCCGGCGGCTTTCGAGGTCCTCGGGAGCCGGGCGGATTCCCGCCCGTTCCAGCACCGGGAGTGTCGCGCCGAGAATCTTGCCCTTGGACACCCCGAGCGTCAGCATGGGGGCGATTATAACTTTCGCCCTTGGGGGGCTTGCGCGCGCGCGAGGATCGAGTCGGCCATTGCGCTCGCCTGGCCGGCGTAGCCGCCGCCGAACAGGTTGAGGTGGTTGAGCACGTGGTAGAGGTTGTAGATATCCTGGCGGACCTGGTGGCCGTCGGCCGGCGCCGACAGTCCCCGGTAGGCCTCGTGGAACGCCGGGTGGAACCCGCCGAACAGCCGGGTCATCGCGAGGTCCGTCTCCGCGTCCGCGACGTGCGCGGCCGGGTCGAACACCACGGCCTCGCCGTCGCGGGTGAACCCGGCGTTGCCGCGCCACAGGTCGCCGTGCACCAGCGCGGGCGGCGGGGCGTGCGCCAGCGCCTCCCGGCAGCGCTCAAGCAGGGCGTCCGCGCGCGCGAGGCGGAAGCCGCGCCGGCGGCGGGCGCGCGCCAGCTGGAAGGCGAGCCGGGTGCGGACGAACACCTCTCCCCACGGCGTCTTTTCGGCGTCGTGCCATCCCGGCTCGCAGGCAAGCGCCCCGGTCGGCCGGTCGGCGCCGAAGGCGCCTTCCCGCAGCCTCGCCTCCGGCGGCAGCCGGGCGTTGATCTCCCGGAGGGGCCGGGCGTGCAACCGGGCGAGGTCCGCCCCGAACCGCGCCCATGCCTCGGCGCCCGGCGCCGGCCCGATGTCGAGCATCTCCAGGACCAGGCACGCGTCCGCGCCGTGGGCGGCGATCCCGACCGGCCGGGGGACGCGCACCGTCCGGGCGGCCTCCAGCCGGAGCAACCCGACGCGCTCGGCCTCGAGGTCGCTCCGCCCCCCGGGGGCGCCCCGCTTCACGAAGAAGGAGCGGCGGCGGTCGCGCACCGCCCAGGCCTCGCCGACGCACCCGCCGCCGACCGGCGACGCCTTGTCCGGGAAGAACGGCGCGCCGGTCGCCTCCTCGACCGTGCGCCCGATCTCCCGCAGAAGGCCCTGGGGCAGCATGCGCCCGGCGGTCAGCCTTTCCGGAGATCCTCCAGGAACTGCCCGACCTTGTCGGGGTCGACCTTGGAATGCATCCGCTCGTTGTTGACGATCACCACCGGGGCGTCGCCGCAGGCGCCGAAGCACTCCCCCTCCCGGAGGGTGAACATGCCGTCCGCGGTGGTCTCGCCGAACCCGATCCCGAGTTCCTCCTTGAGTCTCTCGGCGGTGGTGACGGCTCCCATCAGCGCGCACGGGAGGTTGGTGCAGACGCACAGCTTGTGCCGTCCCACCGGCTTCAGGTCGTACATGGAGTAGAAGGTCGCGACCTCGTAGGCGCGGATCTCCGGGATCCCGAGGTGCTCCGCGACCTGGGCGATGGTGTCGGTCGAGAGCCAACCCCTCTCCTTCTGGGCGATGCGCAGCGCCGACATCACGGCCGACTGGCGCCTGTCGGGCGGGTACTTCCGCAGCTCGCGGTCGATCGCGTCCCTCGCCTCCTGGGACAGCGGCGGCGTGCCTTCCGCCGCCGGGTCCGCGGCCGTCATCGGTCGATCTCCCCGAAGACGATGTCCATGGTGCCGATGATGGCGACGGCGTCGGCGATCATGTGCCCGCGCGCCATCTCGTCCATGGCGGCCAGGTGGGGAAACCCCGGCGCCCGGATCTTCAGCCGGTAGGGCTTGTTGGCGCCGTCGGACACCAGGTAGATCCCGAACTCGCCCTTGGGGTGCTCGATCGCGGCGTAGACCTCTCCCTTGGGCACGTGGATGCCCTCGGTGAAGAACTTGAAGTGGTGGATGAGCTCCTCCATGTTGCCCTTCATCTCGACCCGCTTGGGCGGCGCGACCTTGTGGTTGTCGATGATCACCGGCCCGGGGTTCTTCCTCAGCCAGTCGATGCACTGCCGGACGATCCGGTTCGACTGGCGCATCTCCTCGACGCGGACCAGGTAGCGGTCGTAGCAGTCGCCCTGGCGCCCGACCGGGATGTCGAAGTCCATCTGGTCGTAGACCTCGTACGGCTGCGCCTTCCTCAGGTCCCAGGCGACGCCGGATCCCCTCAGCATCGGGCCGGTGAACCCCAGGGCCTTGGCGCGCTCGGGGGAGACGACCGCGATCCCGACGGTGCGCTGCTTCCAGATGCGGTTGTCGGTGAGCAGCGTCTCGTACTCGTCGACCTTGCCGGGGAACCGGTCGGTGAAGTCCTCGATGAAGTCGAGCAGCGAGCCCTGCCTGTTGCGGTTGAGCTCCTCGGCCTCCTTGGCGTTGCGGCGCCCGGACGCCTGGTACTGCGGCATCGATTCGGGAAGGTCCCGGTAGACCCCGCCCGGCCGGTAGTAGGCGGCGTGCATGCGCGCGCCCGACACCGCCTCGTAGCAGTCGAACAGGTCCTCGCGCTCGCGGAACGCGTAGAGGAACATCGACATGGCGCCGATGTCGAGCGCGTGGCTGCCGATCCACAGCAGGTGGTTGAGGATCCGCGTGATCTCGTCGAACATCACGCGGATGTGCTTGGCGCGCACCGGGGGCTCGACCCCGAGCAGGCGCTCGATCGCGAGCACGTAGGCGTGCTCGTTGCACATCATCGACACGTAGTCGAGGCGGTCCATGTAGGGCACCGACTGCAGGTAGACCTTCTGCTCCGCCAGCTTTTCGGTGGCGCGGTGCAGCAGCCCGATGTGCGGGTCGGCGCGCTGGATGACCTCCCCGTCGAGCTCGAGCACCAGGCGCAGCACGCCGTGCGCCGCCGGGTGCTGCGGCCCGAAGTTCATCGTGTAGTTGCGGATCTCCGCCATGTCAGCCCGGGCCGCCGCCCGCCGGGGCCGCGGGCTCCTCCAGCCCGTAGGAGTCGTCGCGCACAATCCGCGGGGTGACCTCCCGCGGCTCGATCGACACCGGCTGGTAGATCACCCGCTTGCGCACCGGGTCGTAGCGCATCTCGATGTGCCCGGAGATCGGGAAGTCCTTGCGGAAGGGGTGGCCGATGAACCCGTAGTCGGTCAGGATGCGGCGAAGGTCCTGGTGTCCCGGGAACACGATGCCGAACAGGTCGAACGCCTCGCGCTCGAACCAGTCGGCGGCCGGCCACACCCCGGTGACCGACGGCACCTGCGGGAGGTCGTCGTCCTCGGCGAACACGCGCACGCGCAGCCGGTGGTTGCGCTCGATGCTCAGCAGGTGGTAGACGACGGCGAACCTCGGCCCGGCGGGAGGGGCGTCCCCGAAGGCGGAGTAGTCGATCCCGCACAGGTCGATCAGCTGCTCGAACCGGGTCGCCGGGTCGTCGCGCAACCGGGCCATCAGTCCCGGCAGGCCGTCGGGCCGCCGCGCCACCACGGTCGGGCAACCCGACCGGTCCTCGGAGACCTCGGCGGCCAGGTCGCCGAGAATCCCCCGCACCGCGGCGGCAAGGCCGCTCAGGGCGCCCACCCCGGCCGCGGCGCGGTCACGACTCGATGCCACCTTCCTCGGCCGAGAGGAAGTGGTCGCGGATGCGCCTCAGGTTCGTCGGGATCTCGTTCTGGTTCGGGTAGGTCTCGTCAAGCAGCGCGATGAAGTCGCTGCGCCGCGAGCTGGTGGCGTACATGTTGAGCAGCATCTCCAGCGCCGGGTTGTCGTGCTCGGGGTTCTCGCCGACCGACTCGCGCAGGTGGGTCTCGACCTCCTCCTTGGCCTCGGGCACCTGGAGCGAGAGCAGCGCGCGGTACAGGTGGAAGTGCGCGCGCGCCTTGTTGTCGAGGTGCTCGAACTCGCGCAGGCGCACGACCATGCCCTTCATCCACTCCCAGTCGGCCTGGATCTCCTCCTCGCTGAGCTTCTGGTACTGCAGCTTGGTCAGCCCGGTGGTGATGCGCGCCAGCGGGTTCACCTCGCCCGCCCGGTCGATCGCGTCCTTCCACTCGCCGGTGAACACGTAGCCGCTGATCGCGGCGAGCGCGAGCGTGCTCGTCAGCGTCGCGACGATGGTGAAGCGCTGGTGCAGCGTCCACAGGTCCGTGATCGACGAGTCCGGCTCGGTGGTCTTCACCAGCCACTCGCGCAGGCCCTCGTCGAGCACCACGCGGTCCTCGGGGCCGTCCTTGTTGACCCGCCGGAAGAAGCCGAGGAAGTCGGAGCCGTACTTCTCGTTCTTGAAGTACTCGACCCGCAGGGGGTGGTAGTACACCGGGCGCTCGCCCGACTCGTCGACAAACTTCCGGATCGTCTTGATCTTCTCCTCCTGGCTCGCCAGCGGCGAGTAGATGCGGTTGCCGAAGACCAGCCCCTGGTCGTTGTAGACGCGGATGTCGGGGCGGACCTTCTCGACGTAGTGGAGGTACCCCACCGGGACGTCCAGGTCGTCGAAGGTGTAGTAGTCGGTGTTGGGCTCCAGGCTGTTGAGCTTGAACATCGCGAAGTCGTGGGCCCAGCGGTAGTCGTGGCGGTTGTTCAGGTCCCAGTGGGCGGTCAGCGACGCCGCCACGGTCGCCGCGCCGGCGGTCGCGCCGACCAGCGGCCGCTGCCAGCGCCCGGCGACCGCCGGGAGCAGGTCGCACAGCCAGGCGACGCCGAGGCCGAGCCAGATCGCCATGACCCCGTAGGCGACGAGCGGATAGACCCGGAACGCCGTCAGCCAGATGAACTCGGCCTTGAAGTCGAGGGCGAACACCAGGAACACGCTGCTCATGAACCAGGTCAGGAACAGCGACAGGAACACCCAGAGCTGGCGCGAGCGGAGCATGGCGACGATGCCGAGCAGCGCCAGGACCGCGCCCAGCGGGGTGAACTGCCAGAGCATCTGGTCGCCCAGGAACTCCAGGAAGTCGAGCTTGGTGGTGTAGTCGACCCCGACCTGGTTGTCGACGCCGGAGTAGCCGGAGCGCGTCACGTAGAACAGGAAGCCGTCCAAGGTCTCGATCGGCCCGTAGAAGTTGGCCGGGGTGTCTGTCCACGAGCGCGCCACCATCCACAGGTAGGGGGTGAGCCCGAGGAGGAGGCACGGGACCGCGAACGGTATGCCCCAGAGGATGTGGCGCAGCTGGCTGAGCACCAGCAGCCCCAGGCCGATCGACCCGAGGCCGAGCAACGGCCAGTGGTTGGCGAGTCCCAGCCCGTAGACCAGCGCGACCGCGCACATCAGCGCGCGGTGCCCGCGGGTCTCGGTGCGCTTCGCGTGGGACGCGTAGCACATGCACATCCCGAACACGATGAAGAACATCATGGTGTTCAGGGTGTAGACCTCCGCGATGATCGCCTGCGACCAGAACGTCATCGACGCGCCGTAGCCGAGCGCGGCGGAGTACGCCGGGACGCGGCCGCGCGTCAGCATCGCGATGATCCAGTAGACCGCCACGCAGGTGATCGCGCCGGCGAATCCGCTGAAGAGGTGGCCGCGGAACGCCGGGCTGCCCCACGGCAGCAGGTGGTAGAAGATGCTCCCCAGCGCCGTGTGGAGCGGATAGCCCGGCGGGTGCGCGACCCCGAAGAACTCCATGTTCATCAGGAACAGCCCGTCGTCCTCGAACGCGACGTAGCGCGGCGTGGTGTAGGCGTAGAGCGCGATGACCAGGGAGAAGACCACCAGGAAGTGCGGCACCTCCAAGGCCCAGCGGCGCGAGCCGAGCCCCACCGGCTCGGCCACCGTCTTCAGCAACCCCCTCAGGTTGAGGCGGTGCGCCGTCCCCGTGACGAGGTAGCGGCCGTCGGAGACGTCCGGCGCGGGCGCGGCCTTGCGCCCCTTCGCCGCCTTCGGCTTCCCGGACGCCTTCTGCGCCCTCGGCTCCGCCTTGGGATCCCCCTTGGACTCGCCCTTGGGCTTCCCCTTGGACTTCCCGTTGGGCCGCGCACCCTTGGGCGGGCGCGGCCCGCCCTTGGACCTGCCCATCAGGCGCGCCCCCCGCGCCCGCCCGCCCGGCAAGGCCGGGCGCTAGGTGCGGGCGATCGTGTTGGTCCGCCTGATCTTTCTCTGCAGCTGCAGCACGCCATAAAGCAAGGCCTCCGCCGTCGGCGGGCATCCGGGCACGTAGATGTCGACCGGGACGATCCGGTCGCACCCCCTGACCACCGAGTAGGAATAGTGGTAGTAGCCGCCCCCGTTCGCGCACGAGCCCATCGAGATCACCCAACGCGGCTCGCTCATCTGGTCGTAGACCTTCCGCAGCGCGGGGGCCATCTTGTTGCACAGCGTGCCGGCGACGATCATCACGTCCGACTGCCGCGGACTCGGGCGGAACAGTATCCCGAAGCGGTCCAGGTCGTAGCGCGACGCGCCCGCGTGCATCATCTCGACCGCGCAGCACGCCAGGCCGAACGTCATCGGCCACATCGACCCGGTGCGCACGTAGTTCACCAGGCTGTCCAGCGTCGTCGTCACGAAGCCCCGGTCCATGCTCGCGAACAGCGGGTCGTCCGGGGCGACCCCGGAGACGCGGCCAGTGGTCGTCAGCTCGTCGCTCATTCCCAGTCCATCCCGCCCTTCATCCACTCGTAGGCGAAGCCGACGACCAGCACCCCCAGGAACAGCATCATCGACATCACGCCGAACATGCCGATGTCGTCGAGCGCCACCGCCCACGGGAACAGGAAGGCGATCTCCAGGTCGAACAGGATGAACAGGATGGCGACCAGGTAGTAGCGCACGTCGAACTTCATGCGCGCGTCCTCGAACGCCTCGAAGCCGCACTCGTACGGCGAGTTCTTCTCGGGGTCCGGCCGGCGCCTCCCCAAGAGCCACCCGGCGACCACCAAGGCGGTGCCCAGGCCGCCCGCGATCCCCAAGAAGATCAGCACTGGCAGGTATTCGTCAAGCATGCGCCCACGCGTCGGAGAAACCGCCCCCATTATAGCCTTGGCGGCACGGGCCGGAAAAACCCGCGGCGGCCGTCCCCGGCGCCGGGGCCGCCCCGGACTGATGGTGCCGATGGTCAGACTCGAACTGACACGGCTTTCGCCACCGCCCCCTCAAGACGGCGTGTCTACCAATTCCACCACATCGGCCCATGCGCACCGGGCTACTCGGGCACCTTCCCGGCGTTTTCCGCCCCTTCCTCCCCGTCGCCCGCCGGCTCCGCCCCGGCGCCCGCGCCGTCCGCCGGCACGGCGCTCCCCGCCTCCTCGGCCGCCGGGACGGGCGACGTCCCCAGCCGGTCGATGATCTCCTCGGCGGTGGTGCGCCGGTTCGTGTGGAACGTCAGCAACAGCGCGCTGACGAAGAACACCGTCGCCAGCACCGAGGTGCAGCGCGTCAGGAAATTGGCCGACCCGCGCGCGCCGAACAGGCTGCCGGAGCTGCCGCGGCCGAAGCCCGAGCCGAGATCGGCGCCCTTGCCCTGCTGCAGGAGGATGATCGCCACCATCACCAGCGCGGACACAACGTTGACTGTGTAGAGGATGATCTCCATGGGCTGTCAGTGTTCGGCGGCGAGCCGGCAGATGCTCCCGAAACCGGGGCCGTCGAGGGAGGCGCCCCCGACCAGGACCCCGTCCACGCGGTCGCCGGAAAGGACGTCCCCGATGTTCGATGCCCCCACGCTGCCGCCGTACAAGACCGGGATTCTAACCCGATTCCCGGCGATGACGCACGCCCGGTCCGACAAGTGGCGGTGAATCTCGCCGATCTGCGCCGAGGTCGGAGTGCGCCCGGAACCGATCGCCCACACCGGCTCGTACGCGATCGCGACCGGCAAGGCGCCGCCGGGCGCGGCAGGCCACGGCGGGAGCGCCGCCTCAAGCTGGCGCCCGACGACGAGCGCGGCGTCCCCCCGCTCGCGCTCCTCCAGCGTCTCCCCGACGCACAGCACGGCGGTGAGCCCGGCATCGATCGCCCGCCCCACCTTCTTGCGGACCGCCTCGTCGGTCTCGCCAAGGAGCGACCGC
>CAZZIL010000360.1:0-28642 GCA_964654265.1 uncultured Gammaproteobacteria bacterium
CCAGCCTCGCCAGTTGCGGGGCCAGCTGGGCCTGCATTGCCGGGTGCAGGTGGGACTCGGGTTCCTCGATGACGAGGATGTCGCCTTCCCGGACAAACTTCCGAAGGAACAGCACGACCGGCGCCAGCCCGGAGACCGTGGACGACGCGCCCACCAGCGGGATAGCCGTCCCGCCCCCCATCCCGTTGGGCCGGTAGAAAAAGGCCGGGAGGTCCGGCAGTTCTCCCCACTCCTCGTGGATCGTGCCGTCCAGGAGGTCTGTCTCCAGTCCCCTGGAGAACTCGGCGAGGGTCCCCTCTTCCTCTCCCTTGCTGGCCAGCTTCTGAAGGAAGTCGGCAAGCACGCCCGGCAGCCCGGGAACGTCGCGGGCCGGGTTGGGCACCGTGCCAGTCGCCCGGACCGCCAGCGCGTGGATGAGCACGTTGAGCGCGCCCATGATCCCGGCGCGGTTCCCGGGGAGATAGTGCGAGGCGCGCACCAGCGGCCGGAAGGCCCCCGAGAACGCGTGCCGGAGGAGCTGCCCGTATGCCGCGTCTGCCGCCTCCCGCAACCGCCCGGGACTCGCCTCGATGTCCGCGTCGCGGAGCAGGCGCCGCCAGTCCCCGCCAGGCGCCATGTGGGGCGGGGGGCTGAGCTCGAAAGACGGCGGCACGTCCCCGCGCACCGAGACCGGGCCGGCGTCCGGCCCGATCTCGATCGTCAGGCGTGAGGAGGTGTCCGGGACGAAGACTTCCACCCTTGCCGGGTGTGCCGGCCGGTCTCGGCCCCGCCTGCCAAGGTCGCGGGTCCCGAAATACCTGCAGAGCGTGTCGCCGATCCCGTCGCGGACGCCGGCCGGCTCCGACAGGAACTCCCGCACCGCCTTCGCGACCGGGCCGGGAAGCGCCGGGGCGTCACCGGGCGTCTCACGCCCGGTCTCCTGGCGCCCCGCCGCCCACGGCAGGAACGCCTCCCTCTCCTCGCCGGAAAGGCGGGCGGCGCCCCCGGGGCGGGGCGCGCGCAACAGCCCGGGGCTTTCCCGGCAGTGCGCGCACAGGGCGTGGACCAGCGTGGCCAGGAAGGACTTGCCCGTGTTGGCCGGCCCGACAAACACATTCAGCGGCCTCAGGTCGAACTCTGCCCTGGAGATGGGGCCGAGGTTCTCGACGGAGAGCGTGACTTCCCCTGCCGGCTTGGTGGCCACGCTCACGGCCGGGACGCCTTGCGGCCGCTGTCGTGCGGTGGCCTGGCCGGGGGGCGCCCACTGGCGCGGGGCGTCGGTTTCCCTCGCGCGTCGCCTCCTGTGGGGGTGTCTGCCATCGTCCGGTGGTCCGCGGCGGCATTCTATCCGTGCGGGGGGTTTGCGGCAAGTGGCGCGGCTTGGGCTGGGCTCCCGGGTTGCGGGCGCGGCTGCGCGGGCGGCGGGGAGGGCGCGCACGGGATTGCGCCGGGGCTTGGTTCCCTGCCTGCCGTTTCTCGGCGCGGGCGAGCCGGGTCGTCGGTCCGTCGCGGGGCGCGCCTTCGGGTTGTGGCGGCGGGCGGTCCCCGGGATGCCGCGGCGGACCGCCTGGCCGCGCGGGGTTGGCGCCTGGCGTTTCGCGTAGAATCCATCTCCGTGTCCCTTGGCGACAGCCTGGCCTGTCTCCGCCCCGCGTTTCTCGGGCGGGGTTCGCGCTGTGTCGGCACCTGAATGAGACTTGAGCACGCGACCAACTACCTGAAGGGGTTCCTGATCGGGACCGTCGACCTTGTGCCGGGGGTCTCCGGCGGCACGGTGGCGTTGCTGGTCGGGATCTACGGGAGGCTGATCGGCGCCCTCAGCGCGATCAGCAGCCGCGGCCTCTGGGCCGACCTTGCCCGGCTCCGCATCGGCAGCGCCTGGCGGACGGTGGACGCGACCTTCATGGTCGCGGTCGCGTTCGGCGTGCTCACCGCGCTGCTCACGTTGCCGAGCGTGATCGGGCACCTGCTCGACAACCACCCCCACCTGATCCTCGGGTTCTTCTTCGGGCTGGTCCTGGCGTCCGCGGTCTACGTGGCGACGCTGGTGCGCGACTACACCCCGGCGCTGCTGTTCCTCGGCCTGGTCGGGGCGGCGCTGACCTTCCTGGTGGTCGCGCTCGACCCCACCCCGGACGCCGTGGTCCCGAGTCCGGCCCGTTACTTCTTCAGCGGGCTGGTCTCGATCTGCGCGATGCTGATGCCCGGCATCTCCGGCAGCCTGTTGCTGGTCAACCTCGGCATGTACGAGCGGATCATCGACGCCCTGCGCGGGCTCGACCCGATCATCCTCGTGTTCTGTGCCGGCGCCGTCGCCGGGCTCATCGGGTTCTCCCGGGTCATCAAGTGGCTGCTCGACCGGCACCACGACCGGCTCATGGCCGTCATCGTCGGCATCCTCCTCGGGAGCACCCACCTGCTGTGGCCCTGGAAGAAGGCCATCGAGGGGCTTCCGTTCTCCGGGCAGCCCAACCTGTTGCCGCGGCAGTACCCCGAGGATCCCGACACACTCTGGGTGGTCGCCCTGATGGCCCTCGGCGCGGTCCTGATCGCGCTCTTCGAGGGCGTGGTGCGGCGCAAGTCCCCGGCCGCCTAGGGGGAGGGATTCGCGATGCCTGCGCAGACGCTGTACGACAAGATCTGGGAGCGCCACGTCGTCGAGCCGGTCGACGGCGGGACGGTGCTGCTCTACATCGACCGCCACCTGGTGCACGAGGTGACGAGCCCGCAGGCGTTCGAGGGGCTGAGGCTCGCCGGCCGCGGCATGTGGCGCACCGACACCACGCTGGCGGTGCCGGACCACAACGTGCCGACGCGGGACCGCTCCGAGATCGCAAACCCCGAGTCGCGGCTTCAGGTCGAGACCTTGGGCGCGAACTGCGCCGACTTCGGGGTCGAGCTGTTCGACCTGAGGGACGTCCGCCAGGGGATCGTCCACGTGATCGGCCCGGAGCAGGGGCTGACGCTTCCGGGCACGACCATCGTGTGCGGCGACTCGCACACCAGCACCCACGGCGCGTTCGGCGCCTTGGCGCTCGGCATCGGCACCTCGGACGTCGAGCACGTGTTCGCGACCCAGTGCATCCTGGCGCGCAAGTCCCGCTCGCTCAAGGTCGACATCAACGGCGCCTTGAGGCCCGGGGTCGTCGCCAAGGACGTGATCCTCCACGTCATCGGGCGGATCGGCACGGCCGGCGGCACCGGCCACGTCATCGAGTACGCCGGGGACACGGTGCGCGCGGCCTCGATGGAGGGGCGCATGACCATCTGCAACATGTCGATCGAGGCCGGCGCGCGCGCCGGGATGGTGGCGGTCGACGACAAGACGCTCGCGCACCTGGAGCGGTGCCCGCGCGCGCCCAGGGGGAGCGACTTCGGGCGCGCGGCCGAGTACTGGTCGACCCTGTCGAGCGACGACGGCGCCCGCTTCGACCGGGTGGTCGCGATTGACGCGTCCGCGATCCGGCCGCAGGTCTCGTGGGGGACCAGCCCCGAGATGGTCGTCGACGTCGGCGCGCGCCTCCCGGACCCCGACGCGGAGGAGTCGCCCGCCAAGCGCGAGGGGATGCGCCGCGCGTACGAGTACATGGGGCTGGCCCCGGGGATCCCGGTGCAGGACATCGCGCTCGACAAGGTGTTCATCGGGTCGTGCACCAACGCGCGCATCGAGGACCTGCGCGCGGCCGCCCGGATCGTCGAGGGGCGGAGGGTCGCGCCCAACATCCGCCAGGCGCTGGTCGTCCCCGGCTCCGGGCTCGTCCGCCGCCAGGCGGAGGACGAGGGGCTCGACCGCGTGTTCCGCGACGCCGGCTTCGAGTGGCGCGAGCCCGGATGCTCGATGTGCCTCGGCATGAACGACGACCGGATGGGGCCCGGCGAGCGTTGCGCGTCGACGTCGAACCGCAACTTCGAGGGGCGCCAGGGCTACAGGTCGCGCACCCACCTGGTCAGCCCCCCGATGGCCGCGGCCGCCGCCGTCGCCGGGCACTTCGTCGACGTCTGCGAGGAGTTCCCCCACTGACCTCCGCGCGGGCAGGCCCCCGGCGCGCGCCTGCGCGGGCACGGCCGTGAACCTGCTCGGGTCGCTCGCGTCGGTCAGCGGGCTGACGCTCGTCTCCCGCGTCCTCGGCGTCCTGCGCGACGTCGCGATCGCGTCGACGTTCCGCACCGGCACCGTCACCGACGCGTTCTTCATCGCGTTCAAGCTGCCCAACCTGCTGAGGCGGTTCTTCGCCGAGGGGGCGTTCACCCAGGCGTTCGTCCCGGTGTTCAACGAGATGCGCGCCACGCGCGGCGAGGCCGGCGCCAAGCGGTTCACCGACGAGACCGCCGGGCTGCTGCTGCTGGTCCTGCTCGCCGTCACCGCCGTCGGCGTCGTCGCCGCCCCGCTCGTCATCGCGCTCGTCGTCCCCGGGTTCGCCGAGGTCCCCGGCAAGCAGGAGCTCGCCGCCGCGCTGCTGCGCATCATGATGCCCTACATCCTCTTCATGTCGCTCGCCGCACTGTGCTCGTCGATCCTCAGCTCGCACAGCCGGTTCAGGATCCCCGCGTTCACGCCCGCGCTGCTCAACCTGTCGATGATCGCGGCGACGCTCCTCGTCGCCCCGCGGGTGGAGGAGCCGGTCAAGGCCCTCGCCTGGGGGGTGTTTGTCGGCGGGGCGCTCCAGCTCGGCGTGCAGCTGTGGGCGACGCGTTCGATCCGGATGCTTCCGCGGCCGCGCCGGCCCAGCGGGGAGATGCCGGTGCGGCGCGTGCTCGGCCTGGTCGGCCAGGGGGCGCTCGGCGTCTCGGTCGCGCAGGTGAGCCTGGCGATCAACATGGTGTTCGCGTCGTTCCTGGACGAGGGGAGCGTCACCTGGCTGTACTACGCCGACCGGCTGATGGAGCTCCCGGCCGGGATGCTCGGCGCCGCGCTCGCGGTGATCATCCTGCCGTCGCTGTCGCGTGCCGGGGCGCGCGCCGACGCGCGCGCGTTCACCGAGGTGATCGACTGGGCGATGCGGATCGCCGTCGTGCTGGCGGTGCCGGCGGCCGTCGGGCTCGCCGCGCTCGCGGCCCCGGTGATCTCGACGCTGTTCGAGCACGGGGAGTTCCGCTCCGGCGACACCGCGAAGACCGCGGCGGCGCTGCGCGCGTACAGCGTCGGCGTCGTCGGCTTCATCCTCGTCAAGGTGCTCGCCTCGGGCTTCTTCGCGCACCAGAACATGGCGACCCCGGTGCGCGTCGCCGTGGTGACGCTGTGCGCGACCCAGGCGATGAACGCGCTCTTCGTGCTGGCGCTCGGCCTCGGCCACGTCGGCCTCGCGCTCTCGGTGAGCCTGGCGGCGTGCCTGAACGCCGCCCTGCTCGCGTACGCCATGCGCTCCCGCGGGATCGCCTTCGTCGGCCCGGGATGGCGCCGGCTCGTCCCCAAGGTCGCGGTCGCGTCGGCGGCCCTGGCTGTCGCGGCCGTCTGGCTCAGCCCCGACCCCGGCCACTGGTCCGGCGAGTCCGCGGCCGGGCGCGCCGCGCTGCTCGCCGCGCTCGTCGGCGGCGGGATGGCCCTCTACTTCCTCGTGCTGTTCGCGCTCGGGGTCCGCGTCTCCCAGTTCTCGCTCCGGGAGCGGGGAATCGACCCGGCGCCCGCCGGGAAACCCTTGCCGCCCGAGGCCGGGGGGGAGTGAGGCCGGGCGGTTTCGCTACCCGACGACGAGGATCGCGAGCATCCCGGCGAGCACCGTCGCGAACAGGCTGCGGGTCGCGACCGCGCACGCCAGGCACACCGCCGCCGCGAGCAGCTGTGGGACGGCGTCCTCCCAGGATCCGCCGTCCTGCGGGATCAGCGCCTGCGCGACCAGCGCGGTCATGACGGTCACCGGGATGAACGACAGCCACTCGCGGAACCATCCCGGGAACTCCAGCCGCCTCAGGAGCGCCAGCGGCAGCACGCGCGGCAGCAGCGTCACCGCGCCGCACCCGAGGACGATCAGGAGGATTTCCGGCCTGACTTCCACCTTGACACCCCCATTGCGATCGACGCCGCGGCGACCGCGGTGACCACCACCCCGGAGTCGCGGCCGACCAGCCAGGACACGGGCTCGACGAGCGCGACCACCAGCAGCGCGGCGAACACCTCCAGCGCCCGGCTCCGGGCCGCCGATATCTGCGTCACGACGAGCCCGATGAACATCGCGACCAGCGCGAAGCGGAGGCTGCCGAACAGCCGCTCCGGGATCAGCCCGACCGCCAGCGCGCCCGCGAGGTTGCCGGCCAGCCAGTTGGCGTAGGCCGTCAGGTTCAGCCCAAGCATCCACCAGAAGGAAATCCGCCCGGTGCGCCTCGCCTCCGCCGAGGCGACCCCGAACGTCTCGTCGGTCAGCTGGGAGCCGAGAAGCAGGCACCGGGCCGCGCCGAGCCGCCTGAGGAACGGGACCAGGAAGATCGACATCAGCAGGTGGCGCAGGTTGACAAAGAAGACCGTCGCCCACACCGTCGCCGCCGCCGCCTGGGACTGGACCATCCCCGCGAGGATGAACTGCGCCGACCCGGCGTACAGCACCAGGCACGCGAGCGCGATCTCGGCGACGCTCATCCCCGACACCCGGCACAGCGCGCCCGCCGAGAACCCGATGCTCAGGTAGCCCAGGACGGTCGGCACGCACGCGACGCACCCCCGCCGGAACTCCGCGCCGCGCCCGTCGGCGACCGGCCCCTCGCGCGCGCCTGCGTCCCGTGCTGCCATACCGAAAGCGGGTAGCATAACCGCGCGCCGGCAACCGGGGCGGACAGGTCCTGTCGGCGGGCGCGCGGCGGGCACGCGGTGTTGTAACATCGGCCCATGGCGACGGACCGGGGGAATCCCTTCACGCCGGGCGCCGGCAGGAGCCCGCCGCTCCTGGCCGAGCGCGAGCGGGCAACGCGCATCCTGTCGGACGGGGTGCGCGACATCCTTGACGGCGATCACGGCAACGGTGTGGTGCTGTGCGGCCCGAGGGGCGCCGGCAAGACGGCCCTGCTGGCCGTGGCGGCGAGGCACGCGGCCGAGGGGCGGGCGAACGTGCGCGAGCTGGCGCCGGCCGGCGCCGCGGGCGGGACCGCATGGAGACTCCGGGCGCCCGGCAGACAGCCGGGAACGGCGGCCGGGAACGTGCCGGGGGAGGTGGCGCCCCCGCCCGGTTGCGTCGTTCTCGGGCTGCATTCCGTCGCGATGTCCGGCCCGACGCTGCTTCTGGTGGACGATGCGCACCGCCTGCCACCCGCCCTCGGCAGGGTGTTGCTCCATGCCATCCGGAGATGCGTCAGCCAAGGTCTTCCGTTGCTCGCCGTCCTTGCCGGGGACCCGCGCCTGCCGGAGACTCTCGGGAACACGGGCGCCGACTTCTGGGAGCTCATGCCCGACATCCACATCGGCCGCATCGGGTCCGACGACGCGGTCCGGATGGCGCTGGCGCTCCCCGCGGAAAGGTCGGGGCTCCCGATCGATGGCGACGCGGCGGACCTCCTGGTCCGCGAGAGCGAGGGGCACCCCTTCTTCATCCAGCTGCTCGGCAGCGAGGCGTGGCGGGAGGGCGCCGCAAGGCGGGGCGCGCCCCGCCGAATCACGCTGGCGGACGCGCGGCGGGGCGCCAAGGCCGCGAACCGGGAGCGGGAAAGGCTCTGCGCGGCCTGCCGGGCGGGGCTGCGCGAGCGCGGTCTTCTGGACACGGCCGAGTGGGTGTCGGGGCTGATGGTCGCGCCCGGCGGCCGGACGCTCCACTGGAAGACGGCAAAGGCCGCGCTGACGCAAGGCGAGGGTCCCGTCCCTCCCGATGCGCGGTGGGACCGCGTCAGGCAGGACCTGCGGGCGCTGGAGCGCCTGGGAGTGGTCTGGAGTGTGGGCGGCGGGTTCTGGGAGCCGGGCATCCCGGCGCTTTGCCGGCACCTGGTCGCCCACGCGTGAGGATCGCCGGGGGCGGCCCCGGCGCGGCGGCGCCTGCTAACATATGCGCGGGTCTGGCCGACGGGACAAGGAGACGGCATGTCAGGGGAGAAGGTGATCACCGGCGGGTGCCATTGCGGCGCGGTGCGCTACTCGTTCACCGGGAAGATGATGTGGCCGGGGAACTGCCACTGCTCGGTCTGCCGGAGGTTCAGCGGCGGCAAGGGAGGCTCCTGGTTCGGGGTCATGGCCGACGGCCTCGCGGTGGACGGGGAGGTCGCCTACCATGAGTACCGGGCCGACAGCGGGAACACCATCCGCCGCGGGCGGTGCGCGGTGTGCGGGGCCCCCGTGTGCAACCGCAACTCGGCGATGCCGGACGTCGTGGTGATCGCCGCCGGGAGCCTAGACGACCCGGGAGTGTTCGCGCCGCGCATGGAGATCTACGCGGGGAGCGCCCCGCCCTGGGACAGGCTTGACGGGGGGCTGCCGCACTTCGACGGGATGCCGGTCCCCGGCGGGGGCTGACGGGCTTGGGCGCCGGCCAAGCGGCCAGCCGCGAGAGGGACGACACGGAGGCCGCCTTCCCCACCCCGCGCCGGTCGATCCCGGTGCGGGTCGGCCCGGTGACCATCGGCGGCGGCGCCCCGGTGTCGGTGCAGTCGATGACCGACACCGAGACCGCGGACGTCGGGCGCACCGCGCGGCAGTGCCTGGAGCTGGCCCAGGCCGGGTCCGAGCTGGTGCGCATCACCGTGAACACGCCGGCGGCGGCAAGGGCCGTGCCGCACATCCGGGAACGCCTGCTGCGCGACGACTGTCCCGTCCCGCTGGTCGGTGACTTCCACTACAACGGCCACAAGCTGCTCGCGCGGGAGCCCGCGTGCGCCGAGGCGCTCGACAAGTTCCGCATCAACCCGGGGAACGTCGGCCGGGGAGAGCGGCGCTCCAGGCACTTCGGCGAGATAGTCGAGGTCGCGTGCCGGCTGGGCAAGGCGGTGCGGATCGGCGTCAACTGGGGCAGCCTGGACCAGGAGCTGCTCACCCGGATGATGGACGAGAACGCGGCGCGCGCGGCCCCCCTGGACGCCAGGGCGGTCACCCGGGGCGCGCTGGTCGCCTCCGCGCTGCGCTCGGCCGAGGAGGCCGTCCGCGTCGGGCTGCCGAGCGACCGCATCGTCCTGTCCTGCAAGGTGAGCGAGGTCGGCACGCTGGTCCAGGTCTACCGGGAGCTCGCCGCGCGGTGCGACCACCCGCTCCATGTCGGACTGACCGAGGCCGGCATGGGGATCAACGGGATCGTCTCCTCCACCGCGGCGATCGCGCTCCTCCTGGGCGAGGGCATCGGCGACACCATCCGCGTCTCGATCACCCCGCCCGCCGACGGCGACCGATGCGACGAGGTGCGCGTCGCCCAAGGCATCCTGCAGAGCCTCGGGCTCAGGTCGTTCGCGCCGTCGGTCACGTCCTGCCCGGGATGCGGGCGCACCGACAGCACGTTCTTCCAGCGGCTCGCCCAGGAGGTGCAGGAGGACATCAACCGGAACATGCCGCGCTGGCGCAAGGCCCACCCCGGCGTCGAGAACCTCAGGATCGCCGTCATGGGGTGCGTCGTCAACGGCCCCGGCGAAAGCCGGCACGCCGACATCGGGATCAGCCTCCCCGGCAGCGGCGAGGACCCGGTCGCGCCCGTCTTTGTCGACGGCGAGAAGGTGACCTCGCTCAAGGGGCCGGACATCGCGGGGGACTTCCGCGGGATCGTCGAGGACTACATCCGCCGCCGCTACGCCTGAGCGCGCCGCGGACGGGTCCGCGACCAGCCAGCCGCCTGCCCAACTGGCTGTCACACAATGGCAACACGACACCCGCTCTGTGCACGGCGGCAGCCCCCGCATGCCGCTCGGACCATCCCGGAGTGGTATACTGGAACAGAGGAACCTGCTGGCGGGGTCCGCGGATAGGGTGCCTCCTCCAAGCCTAGGCTTAGGGCGAGGGACCTGCGGAGGCAACAAGAGTCCCACTGGGGCACTTGCCTCAACCGGGACGCCACAGCGCACGATGGCGAAGACGGACACATGGCACGAGCTGACTTGCTACTGAACTTGGTCAAGGCCGGGACACGCGGCGACCAGGCGCAGTTTCAGCGGACCGTCGAGGCGCTGGTAGTCGATGAGCGCGCCAAGAAGCACGACGTCTTGGCGGATCGGTTGCTTGCCCAGATTCGCCGGGACGTGAACGGGCAGTCTAGCTCCCCCAACGGGAGAAGCGTGCACCTGCCCGCCACCCCCTACACGATCGAACGGGCACCGGAAAGACACCTCTGCGACTTGGTGCTCCCGCCCGAGGTGGAGGAGGCTGTGTCCGGACTGATCGAGGAGCAACATCGCGGGGACCTGTTGCGCTCCTACAACCTCACGCCGCGCAACCGGGTGCTACTAGCCGGCCCCCCGGGCAACGGGAAGACATCGCTCACCGAGGCTATCGCCGACGCGCTGCACGTCCCCCTCCTGACAGTCCGTTACGATTCGGTGATCGCAAGCTACCTTGGCGAGACCGCCCAACGCATCGGCCAAGTCTTCGAGCATGCCAGGTCGAGACGTTGTGTCCTGTTCTTCGATGAGTTCGACGCGATCGCAAAAGAGCGGGGAGACCCGCGCGAAACCGGGGAGATCAAGCGCGTGGTCAGCTCCCTGCTACTGCAGGTCGACGACCTTCCGAGCCATGTCGTTGTTGTCGCCGCAAGCAACCATCCAGAGCTGCTGGACCGGGCCGTGTGGCGGCGATTCCAGCTGCGTCTGGAGCTGCCGATGCCCCAACAGACCCAAATCGAGAGATGGGTCCGCCACTTCGAGGAACACACTGGCCAAGCCTTGGGCATGCAACCGCGCACCATTGCCCAACAGCTCGTGGGCCTGAGCTTCAGCGAGGTGGAAGATGTCGGCACCGATATTCTGCGGAAGATAGTTCTCGGTCAACCCGGAACAGATCCCCGGAAAGTCGCCGAGCAGAGTCTGCGCCAGTGGAGAAAGCGTTTTCGCATCTCCGAGCAAGACCAGTAAGAACAGCCATGGCCACTCACCCACATCTGATCTTTCCAAAGCCGGGGCAAACCGTAGCACCCTCACGTAGGGGTGGCGGGGACGTCAAGACCCCGACTCCCCAAGAACAAGGGAAACGACTTTCGCCAAGACTTGCGCATCTGGCAAGAGTCTTGGAACAAAAGCGCCTTGCCCTGAAGGACACATCGTTGGGACAAGAGCCGCATGAAGTGCTAGTGGTGGAGACGCGGGGCCCACCGCAAAAATTCATTGCGGCCGCAAAAATGCTCGGATTTGGATGGCTCACGGAGGAGAGGCTGGAGGAAAAAATGCCCCCCGAACATGGTTTCGAGGCGGAATCCCGATCGCCCAAGAGAAGGACAAAAGGCCCGCCAAGAAAATTGTTCGGGCACCTCTATTTTGTTCTGGCAAACCGGACCGCCCTGGAGCAATTGCGCAAATTGTTTAAGCAGTGGGAGGAAACCCCGAAAATGAAATTTCCGCGCGGGATGGGTAAGCTCAAGGGTTTGTTTGTGCATGCCTACGACATCCGCTACTGGAGTGAGAAAGACCGCTTGCGGAGCAACGGCTTCTTTAAAGACTGCGTAGGGCGCGCAGAGCACAAAGAGGATCGGTATCCCTTTGATGCAGAGCTTTGGTTCAAGCGAGATCCAAAAGAACGCCAAAAGATCGAAGCCGAGTTCATTAGAACCGTCAGGCAGCACGGCGGGACCATAACCGGACAAAGTGTCTTGTCTGATATCGCATACCATGGCATACTTGGGGATGTCCCGAGCGCGATATTCGGGGACATGACAAACTTTGAGCGACACCCAATTTTCCAATGCCACAGCATTCGGTTCTTTGAAGCTGTCACAAAATGTTCTATCCCCTACCCCGGTGATACAGCAGGCGCAGAACCACTGGATTTTCACAAAACCAAGCCCCCAGATCTCCCTCCAGTCGTGGCCCTAATGGATGGGATGCCTCTGCAAAAGCACAGCTGCCTAGAAGGCCGAATCGAGATCATAGATCCCGATGATCTCCAAAGCGATAGTGATCCTAACACACGGAAGCACGGGACTGCCATGGCTTCGCTGATTTGTCACGGGGACCTAAACCTAGACGAAAAACCCATAAGGCAGATGCTGTGTGCTCTGCCAATCCTAAGGGCAAGACCCACCCTCAATGGCACAATCGAGGAAATTCCTGAGGGCCGTCTGATTGTAGACCAGATGCACCAGGCAGTGCGTCGTTTGAACGAATCCGCGCCGTCCATTCGCGTGGTGAATCTGTCAGTTTGCGATCCCCGAAGACCATTTGCACGGGAAATTAGTCCATGGGCGCGATTGTTGGACTGGCTTTCATACGAAAAAGACATTCTTTTCCTAGTGAGCGCAGGGAATTGCGACGTTTCTGTGTCACGAGACACAGGGACACAGCTTCCCCTTTCGGACTTAGACTGTTCGATTGCAAGCATCGTCCAACATCCAGCGGACCGAAGAATCCTTGCACCAGCGGAAACTGTCAACGGTCTAACTGTGGGAGCAATCCAAACCGATTCGACGTTGTTTGATTATCAGAAGACATATCTCACTGATCCATTTGAGAACCTGCGACTCCCAGGGCTCTATAGCGCACACGGCCCGGGATACCGCAAGGCGGTCAAGCCAGATATTTTTCTCCCCGGAGGGCGGGAACTATATGATGACCGTAAAACAGAACTCCGAACCAGTCAAACTCGGTTAGTTGGACAGAGGGTCGCCACTCCAGGTCATCTGCACGGGGGATTGACCGGTACTCGTCTCGAAATCGGCACTAGCAATGCCACCGCCCTAGCTGCTCGAAGCGCATGTTGTCTTCATGAAACGCTGAGCCTGTTGCGAGAACAAAACCATCAAGCACCATCACCAGAGTACGACACCGTTTTGCTTAAGACCCTTCTCGTCCATGGATCTGGTAGAAAACATTTTCCCCGGCACCAAGAAATCTTTGCGGAACATGGGGGGAAGCTCTCCCTAGAGCAACTTGGATATTATTTGGGATACGGAGAATTGGAGACTCCATCCGTGCAGACATGCACGGCCACACGTGTCACCGTATTGGGGTTCGGCTCTCTAAAGAACAAAATGGCACATTCTTTCTCCTTCCCATTTCCTCGAATTGTCTCCGATTCCAATCTGTCACCCAGACTAATTGTGACCCTTGCTTGGCTCACCCCGATCAATCCGGAGAACCAAGAATACCGAGTTGCCAAGCTGTGGTTTCAGATTTCTGGCATGGAGGATAACGACCTCTCGCGCGTGCGCACTGACCAGTATATGGCACAGCGAGGAACTGTCCAGCACGAAATATTTAATGTCAAGAGTGCCGTTGACCTTCGGGAAAGAAGCACAGCTGATATTCTCGTATGTTGTCGTGAAGAAGCAGGGAAGATCACGAAACCAATCCGGTACGGCCTAGCGGTTACTTTTGAGATCAGCCCTGAGTCCGAAATCGAGATCTACCAAGAAATCAAAGAGCGTCTCGAGGTCACTGTTGGGACGTAACCGCGCCGGACCTCCACAAATCCGGCTGTCAAGGCAAGATCACCTAACACCCAAGAGTGCTTTGGGTCCATGTAGACAAACCAAGTGTTGCGTCGGCGGATTGGCGTTTCCTCGGAGTGCACGGTTTCATGTCCGGACCTGCCGCTACGGTGCCAACCCCCAAGAACAAGTTCACGCCAGACAAGCCCGGACCTGTAGGGGAATCCCAAGACACGCATGAGGGGCACTGACCCGCGTCTAGGCTTTCGGGGACGCGCATCGCACAAATCCGCGCCCCTCCGCCGGTTAGGCTTTCGGGCACACCATCCTCCACGCTTGACCTCTTGGCCAGGCTCTGCTATACTATCGGCGGAGTCAGGAAAAGTGAGACACAAGGTCTTCATCAGTCACCACCGCGAGGCGGACCAAGGCCACAAGGACCGACTGGTCGGCTTGGGGGCCGGTCTTTTCTTCATTGACCACCCGGTCTCGGACGGAGACATCCCCGACCACTGGGACACCGAGAGGATCCGGGAAAGGATCAGGATCGATCACCTTCAGGACTCCTCGGTGACGATCGTTCTCGTTGATCCTGGCGCGTGGCGACGAAAGCATGTCGACTGGGAGATCTACGCCAGCATGCGTCGCGCCCCCGGGACTGAGCGCTCCGGGATTCTGGTCAGCGCCTTGCCGGAGGTGTACGTTCCCACCGACTACGAGATCGAGCGGAGGGTGGCGGAGTATCGGTCCATCGGCGGTGTCACGGAAAAGATGGCGGCCCTGTGGCGAATGTGGGCGAACCACATGCCGTGGGTGCCGGACCGGATCATCGACAATCTGGTCGAGGAGGATACCCAGGTTATCTTCTACGAGCTTCCCGACCTCGACAGGCACAGGCTTGAGGAGCAGGTCGAGTATGCCTACAGGACCCGCACCACGGGGAACTTCACCTTCCGCCGGGACCTGAAGAGACAGGACACCGAGCCTGCCCCCGGGTTGGTCGCGGACTGCTGGTAGATCCCTGTCTGTCCCGGTGGGTCCTCCTCCCCTTCCCGGCGATGGGCGCACAGGCGCGGCGGACCGACCGTCCCGCGTTGCCGGGAACCGCCTTCCCCTCCCCTGTGGACCCGCTGGCCGCCCCTCCGGGCGGCCGTTTGCGCTTGGCGGGAATATCCGGTATAGTGGGGGCAAACCATCGGACAAGCGGTTGTGGAGCACGAGATCATCAGGGCCAAGTTCAGGATCGTCGGCGCGGTCCAGAACGTCGGCTACCGCCACTGGCTGCGGGGGCATTGCACCCGGCACAACATCCGCGGCTGGGCGCGCAACGAGTGTGACAGCTCGGTGACCACCCTGCTGGTGGGGCCGAAGGAGCACGTCGACGAGCTGTCGGGGTGGCTGAGGATCGGGCCGGAATCCGCCAGCGTGCTCGACGCCACCGCCCTCAGGCTGGAGGACGAGGACACCGGCTGGAACGGCGACGGGTTCGAGGTGTTGGGCTAGCCTCCCGCCTCGGCCGCCTCGCCGTCGGGCCCGCCGGCAAGGAGCCTCTCGCTCTCATCGCGCACCGCCTCGACCATCGCCTCGACGTTCGCCGGCGGTGTCCGCCGGTCGATGCCGTGCCCCAGGTTGAACACGTGCCCCGGGAAGGGGCCGTACTCCCTCAGGCAACGCGCCGCCTCGCGCCGCACCGTGCCGGGGTCCGCCGCCAGCAGCACCGCCGGGTCCATGTTCCCCTGCACCGCGACCTTGCCGCCGGTGCGCGCGCGCACGTCGCCCAGGTCCGCCCGCCAGTCGACCCCGATCGCCGCGCAGCCGGACTGCGCGATCTGCTCGCACCAGCTCCCGCCGGCGCGGACAAACACGATCGCCGGCGTCTCCGGGCGCCGGGCCGCGAGCGCCGCGAGCGCCTGGCGGATGTACGGGAGCGAGAACTCGTTGAAGCCCGCGTCCGAAAGCAGGGATCCCCAGCTTTCGAAGACCATCACGATGTCGGCCCCGGCGTCCGCCTGCGCGGCGAGGTGCGCCCCCACGGCGTCCGCGGCCGTGCGCAGCACGTGGTGCGCCGCCGCCGGCGCCTCCGCGAGCGCGAGTCGCGCCCGCATGAAGTCGCCGCCCTGGCCGTCGACCATGTAGCACATCAGGGTGAACGGCGCGCCGGCGAACCCGATGAGCGGGACGTCGGCCCTGAGCTCGTTGCGCGCCATGGCGATCGCCTCGCAGGTGTGCGCCAGCGCCTGCGGGTCCGGCGGCGCGAGTCCGAGCATGCGCCTCTCGGTGTCGAGCGGGCGGGCGAATCTCGGCCCCTCCCCCTCGACGACGGTGAGTCCGAGTCCCATCGCGTCCGGGACGGTGAGGATGTCGGAGAAGATGATGGCGGCGTCGAGGCCGTAGCGCCGCACCGGCTGGAGCGTCACCTCGCACGCGAGCTCGGGGGTCTGGCACAGGCGCATGAAGGAGCCGGCCCGCTCGCGCGTGCGCCGGTACTCCTCGAGGTGGCGTCCCGCCTGGCGCATCATCCACACCGGCCTTCGGGCCGTGCGCTCCAGGCGCAGGGTGCGCATCATGGCCCCGTCGTCGGCGGCGCTCACGCGGCGTCCCCGAAGACGACCTGGCGGTCGCGCCTGCGGTAGTGCCGGACCCCGAGCGCGGCGAGCGCGGCGAGCGTCGCGAGGAGCGCGGCGAGCGGCCAGGTGGCCGGGCGGTTCCACTCTGCGCGGCGGGCGGCGCGCAGCGCCGGGTCGATCCGGCGGTACTTCATCTTGTTGTTGAACACCGGCGCCGGGAAGACGTTGCCGACCCACTCGTGGCTGAGCGAGAAGTCGACCGGGTGGTAGCCCCAGATCCACGGGGTGTCCTCCCACAGTATCTCCAGCATCCTGCGGATCACCGGCGCCCGCGCGGCGTCGTCGTCCATCCGGCTCAGGCGGTCGAACAGCGCGTCGTACTCGGGGTTCTGGTAGTTCGACGCGTTCTCGCCGTCGCTGACCGTCTTCGACTGCGGCCCGTGGAACAGGAACAGGAAGTTCTCCGGGTCCGGGTAGTCGGCGTTCCACCCCCAGATGTAGATCTGCGCGCGCCCGGTGCGCACCTTCTCCCTGAACCGGCTGTAGTCCGTGGTGCGGAACCGCAGCTGGATGCCCAGCTCCTCGAACTCGCGGGCGAGCCAGTCGACGATCGGCTTGGCCGCCGGCCCCGACAGCGTGCTGTCGAAGTTGAGCACCAGCGGCTTCCCGGTCTCGGCGTCGCGCCCGTCCTTGTAGCCGGCCTCCTCCAGCAGCGCCTTCGCCTCGTCGATGCCGCGGCGCTCGAACCCGTCGCCGGCCTGGCGGAACACCCGGTGGTTGTGGCTTTCGGCGGTGACCTCCCCGCCGAAGATCACCGGCGGGATCGGCCCGTGCGCCGCGCGGCCGCGCTCGTTGCGGAAGATGCGGACGTACTCGCCGAAGTCGACCGCGATCGCCAGCGCCTGCCTGAGCTTGCGGGCGCGGCCGCCGCCACCGACGACCGGGTCCCCCATGTTGAACCCGAGGTAGAAGATCGACGGCGCGACCGACGTGCGCAGCGACAGCCCGCGGGCCCTCATGTCCTCGCTCAGCGCGACGCCGTCGGGGCCGAACTCGACCACCTCGTGGAAGGCGTCCGAGCTGATCCCGGAGACGTCGTAGTAGCCCTGCAGGAACTTGTTCCAGTACGGGATCGACTCGGTCTCGCGGATGAACACCACCCGCTCGATGAGCGGGAGGCGCCGGCCCGCGTCCGCCAGCAGCCCCGCCGGCACGCCCGGCGAGGCGTCCGACGGGTAGCGCTCCTCCATGTAGTCCGGGTTGCGCTCCAGCACGATGCGCCGGTTCGACCGGTACTCGGTCATCATGTAGGGGCCGCTCCCGACCGGGTGGCGGTCCAGCGTGATGTCGCGCTCAGCCAGCGCCTCCTGCCGGTAGAAGCTGTCGGCCTCCCACGGGATCGGCGCGAAGAAGTGCTGCGTCAGCCAGTAGCGGAACTGGGGGTAGTTCCCGTTGATCAGGATCTCCAGCGTGTGGTCGTCGGGCGCGCGCGCGCCGCGGATGTCGTGGTCGCGGAGGTCGAACTTGCCGCCGGGGATCGCGGCGAGCCGCTCCCGGAGGTCGGCGAGCCCGACGATGTAGCGGCCCATCAGCCCGAAGATCGGCGACAGCACGCGCGGGTCGGCCAGCCGCTTCACCTGGTGCACGTAGTCCTGCGCGAGCACCCGCCGGCTGCCGGCGCGGGGGAAGTCGAAGACCGTGCGCACGCCGGCGAGGTCCCCCTCCCCCAGGTCGTGGTAGAGCGGCTCCCCCGCGTCGTCGACCGCGAGCGCCGGGTGCGGGTGGTAGCGCATGTCGTCGCGCAGGCGGATCCGGTAGCGCGTGTGCGCGATCTCGCCGGGCGCCGCCCCGGCCGGCAGGACGTTCCCGTCGGCGTCCAGGTGGTCGACCTCAGGCATCGACCCGGCCGCGAACGGGATCACCTCGTACGGCCGCCTCAGGTAGTGGTACTGCAAGGGCGGGACGTAGATGTTGTCGATGATCTCGGCCTCGTCCGAGCTGTACGAGACCGCCGGGTCGAAGTGCTTCGGGTCCTCGGAGAACGGAAGGTACAGGATCGAGCGCGCGTCGTCGGCCGACGGGTACGGGTTGTTCCACGCGCGCTCGCACGACGACGACGCCACCGCCGCGAGCGACAGCGCGGCCACCGACAGGAGGACCCTTCCGTCGGGGGGGCGGCGGGACCCTGTCGAACTCTGCGCCATCGGCACGCGAAAGTATAATCGCTTGCCATGCTGCTGAAGGACAAGGTCGTGCTGGTGACCGGGCTGCTCAACCGGCACTCGATCGCCCACGGGATCGCCGGCGCCGTGCGCCGCCACGGCGGGCGCCTGGTGCTGACCCACCAGCGCGGCGAGCAGTTCGCGCGCCGCCTGCGCAAGATCGCCGGCGCGGAGTTCCCTGAGGCCGACGTCGCGCAGTGCGACCTGTCCGACGACGCCGACATCTCCGCCGCGATCCAAGCCGCCGGCGACGCGCACGGGCGCCTCGACGGGATTGTGCACTCGGTCGCGTACGCGCCGCGGGAGACGCTGTCGGGCGCGTACCACGAGCGCGTCGACCGCGAGTCGTTCCGGGTGGCGAACGACATCAGCGCGTACTCGCTGGCGGCGCTGGTCAAGGAGGCGCTCCCGCTGATGTCGCGCACGGGCGGCTCGGTGGTGGCGATGTCGTACATCGGCGCGGAGCGCGCGATCCCGAACTACAACCTGATGGGGGTGGCCAAGGCGTGCCTGGAGGCCAACGCGCGCTACCTGGCGCTCGGCGCCGGGGCGCACGGCGTGCGCGTCAACATCGTCTCGTCGGGTCCGATCCGGACCCTCGCCTCGTCGGCGATCGGCGGCATCGGCCGCATGCTCGATGTCGTCGGGCGCCAGGCCCCGCTCGGCCGGAACGTCGACACCGACGAGGTCGGCGACGTCACGGTGTTCCTGCTGTCGGACCTCTCGCGCGCGGTCACCGGGGAGACCGTCCACGTGGACGGGGGGTTCCACTTGACGGCGCTGACGCCCGGGGGCGACGGCGACGGGCCTTCCGGCGAATCTTCCGGCAACCCGCCGGAGGCGGCCTAGGGCCGGCGGGGACGCGCGACCTGCCGGGCGCGCGCCCCCGCGCCTAGTTCAGCTCGTGGCGGCGGACGTCGATCGCGAGCTCCCCCTGCAGCTCCTCCAGGTAGCCGATCTGCTCCATCCGGCCGCGCAGGCCGCGGATCTCGTCGCGCACCGAGTCGTGGTCCTCCGCCGTCGGCGCGACGGTCTCGACCCCCTCGATCCGGATCAGCCTGATCGAGTCGTCGCCCGCCGCCACCGTGTACGCGGGAAGACCCTCCGACAGGTCCGTGCGACGGATGGTGTCCAGGTCCTCGGCCGTCAGCGCCAGCCCCTCCGCCTCCTCCTCGTCAAGCAGGAGGTTGACCACCTGGCTCTCCCCCCAGTCGAGCCCGGGGTCCTCGCCCGCGCGCAAGCTCTCGATCGTCCCCAGGATCTCGACGCGCGCCTGGTCCAGCGCCTTGTTGGTGACCACCCGCTCGCGGATCTCGTCGCGCACCTCGTCCAGCGACTTGATCCGCTCCGGCTCGTAACGGAACATCCGCGCCGCCACGAACTCGTCGTCCCCGAACGGGATCAGCGCGGTGTTGATCCCCTCGCGCGACTCCGCCGTGAACACCTCCGCGAGCACGTCCGCCTGGTCGAACGGCGGCGGGTTCTCCGCCGCGTCCTCCCCCTTGGCCAGCCAGTCAGTGCGCCGCACCTCCAGCCCGTTGTCGTGCGCGATCCGGGCAAGGCCCGCCGACTCGACAAACAGCCGCTCGTTGATCTGCTCGATCTGCAGGTCGAAGTCCTCGGCGGCCTTGTCGCGGCGGATCTCGGCCCTGAGCTCGGCGTCCATCTCCTCGCGCGAGCCGACCGGGAAGCCGGGCCGGACCTCCGTGACCATGAGCAGGTGGACCCCGGCCTCGCTCTCCACCGGCCCGGACACCTCGCCGACCTCGAGGGCGAACAGCGCGTCGTCGAGCGACGGCTCCAGGTCGCCGCGCAGCACGAACCCGAGGTCGCCGCCGACCGAGCTGCTGCCGGGGTCCTCCGAGTGCTCCGCCGCGAGCTCCGCGAAGCGCGCCGGGTCCGTCGCCTGCGCCGCCAGTTCCGACAGTCGCGCGCGCGCCTCGTCGGGCGCGGCCGACTCCAGCAGGATGTGGCTCGCGCGGCGCTGCTCCTCCTCGGCCGCCGCCGCCTGCAGGTCCTCGTGCGCCAGCGCGACCTCCTCGTCCGACACCTCGCGGTCCTGCGCGAACCCGTCCAGGCTGTGGACGAAGTACTCGACTTGGCCGCGCTCCGGGACCAGCTCCGGGTTCTCCGTGTAGTGCTCCTGGATCTCCTCGTCGGTCGCCGACACCTCCGCCCGGAAGTCGTCCAGCGGGAAGTCCACCACGCTCACCGTGCGCTCCTGCAGCTGGAACGCCAGGTACCACGCGAGCGCGCGCTCCGAGACCACGCCGGCCCCGCGGAACACCCCGTCGAACTGGGACTCGCGCGCCTGCGCGCGCACCTGCCCGACGAACGTGTTCTCGTCGGTCACCAGCGAGTCGAACACCTCGCGGGAGAACTCCCCCTCGTCCTGGAACTCCTCGTAGCCCAGGATCAGGTCCCGCACCTCGGCGTCCGTCGCCACCAGCCGCTTGCGGTTGACCGCCTCGCGGTAGAGCAGCATCGACACCAGCTCGCTCACCAGCTGCGAGCGGAACGCGCGCTCGGTCTCCGGGGCCATGTTGTCGACGTCGGCCCCGCGCGAGCGCATCTCGTCGAGCGCCACCCGGTAGCGGTAGCGGTACTCCTCGCGGCTGATCTCCGAGGAGCCGACCAGGATCACCGCGTCGCCGGTCCCGCCCGCCAGGTAGTTCGCGCCGAAGAACCCCAGCGGGATCACGATCAGCCCGACCACCAGGTACTTGAACTGCGGGCTGGAGCGGACAAGGTCATACATCGGCGCAACCCGGCCGCCGCGACCGCGGCCGGCGGGACGGGGGAGGGGCGCTCAGGACTGGCGGAGTGGACGGGACTTGAACCCGCGACCTCCGGCTTGACAGGCCGATATTCTAACCAACTGAACTACCACTCCGCAGGGAAAGTGGGTGCTGAGAGAGTCGAACTCCCGACTTCCGCCTTGTAAGGGCGACGCTCTGCCGCTGAGCTAAGCACCCGATGCCCCGCGCGGGGCGACGGGTGGGCGCGGCAGCGCCCCCGGCTACTTGACGGCGTTCTTCAGCGTCGCGCCCGCCTTGAACTTCGGCTGCGTCGACGCCTTGATCTTGATCGTCTCGCCGGTCGCCGGGTTGCGCCCGGTGCGGGCCTTGCGCTTCACCACCGTGAAGGTGCCGAAGCCCACCAGCGTCACGTCGGTCTTCTTCTTCAGGCTCTTCGTGATGCCGCTGACAACGGCGTCCAGCGCCTTCGCCGCATCCGTCTTCGAGAGCCCCGCCTCGTTCTGGATGTGCTCGACCAGTTCCGTTTTGTTCATGCCTACTCCCCTTGGGTGTGTTTTGCTTGTTGGGCGATTATACGCGAGGCGCGGCCGCCGGCGGCGCATTTCGTCGGCCGACGCCCCAAAAAACCCGCGCGCGGGTCCCCGGGCGCGCGGCGCGCCTCACGACAGCCTGGCCTTCCGCAGCTTGGTCTCGATGTCCTTGACGCGGAAGCGCACCTCGGACTCGGCCTCGGCGGCGTCGATGCTCGACATCGTCTGGCGCACCTTGGCGCGCAGCTCGGCGGCGCCCTTCAGCCCGTTCTCGGCGGCGATGCTGACCCAGATGTAGGCCTCCTTCGGGCTGCGCGGCACCACCTCGCCCTCGAAGTAGAGGCGGGCGATGCGGTGCTGCGCCTCGGGGAAGTTCCCCCAGGCCGACGACTTGAGCCAGACGACGGCGCGGCGCTTCCCCTTGAGGTCCTTCTGCCGGGTGGCCCGGTCGTACAGCAGCTCGAAGAGGTAGTACTGCGCGTCGTAGCGCTTCTCGTTCGCCGAGTCGGTCAGCCACTTCTCCGCGAGCGTGATGTCGTGGAGCCCGGTGTCCTCGCGCATGTGCAGGCGGCCGAGCTGCGTCTTCGCGTCGGGGTCGCCCTTGCGGGCCGCCTTGCCGTACCAGTCCTTCGCCTTCCCGTAGTCGGGCGCGCCGCCGACGCCGCGCATGTAGAGGTCCGCCAGGCTCCGCTGCGAGAACGCGTCGCCGGCGGCCGCCATCGGCAGCAGCCACTTCTCCGCCTGCACCGGGTCCGCGTCGTAGCCCTCGAAGTTGCCGGAGAAGATCGACCCCAGGTACTTCTGGCTCGCGCTGTCGCCGGCCTGCGCCGCGCGCTGCAGCAGCGCCACCGCCTTGTCGATGTTCTTCTTCACCAGCTCGCCTTCCAGGTAGGCCTCGCCGAGCTCCGCCTGGGCGCGCACGTGCCCGCCCTTCGCCGACGCCATCAGGTACTGCAACGGGACCTGCGGCTTGATCGCGACCGCCAGCTCCTCGTCGCTGCCGGCGAGCTTCCACACCTTGTACTGCGCGTTCGGCACCTCCTGCGCGGCCGCCAGCAGGTAGAACTCCAGCGCCTTCGCCGGGTCGGCCTCGGTGCCGCGGCCCTTCTCCGTCAGGATCCCCAGGTTGTAGGTCGCGTTGATCGACCCGGCCTCCGCCGCCTTGGCGAACCACGCATACGCCTTCTCGTAGTCCTTGGGAAAGCCCTTTGCCCCCAGGTAGAGCAGCCCCAGCTTGAGCTGCGACGCGCGGTCGCCGCCCTCCGCCGCCGCGATCAGCTTGTTGACCTTGGCCTGCGTCTTCTCGTCGAGCTGGACCTCGCCGTCCTGGGCGAGCGCCCCGCCGGGCGGGTGCGCCGCCACCAGCGCCGCGAGCGCCGCCGCGCAGAGGAGCCTGCGCAGAAGGCCGCCTGCCACTGTCCTCGTTCCCGCGCCCGTCATCGCCGTGCCACCTGGGGGAATTCTACCAGAACCGGCGGCGGAGGCGAAACTTTCCCGCGCCGCCTTCAGCCGCCGTCGCCGCCTGTGGCGGCGCCGCGCTCGCGGAGTCGCACGACCCCCTCGACGAAGTAGTCCATCCGCACGAGGTCCCGGTCGGTCAGCCGGTCGCCCTCGGCGACGACCGGCCGGCCGTCGGAGGCGCGGATCGGCCCCTGGAACGGGTGCGCCTCGCGCGCGGCGATGCGGCGCGCGACGTCGCCGACCTCGCCGATCACGCGCACCGGCAGCAGGTGGTGGTGGCCGTGCAGCCCGATCGCGCGCTCGCGCAGGCCGTGCCACGAGAACCTCGGCTCCCCGCCGTTGATGGCGCGGTTGAGCTGGATGCGGTACGGCCCCTCCCAGTCCGGGCGCACCCGCACCAGCGTCTTCGCGCCCAGCGGCGTCTCCTCGGCGATGCGCAGCGGGATCGACCAGGCGCCGTTCAGGTCCGCCAGCCGCGGCACCGTGTCGCCGTCGGTGTCGTGGACGAGCAGGTCGACGCCGCGGCGCCGCACCATCCCGTTGACGACGGCGCGCTCGGTGTCGGGGTCCGACGCCTTGCCGATGAAGAACGCGAACACCTGCGCCTGCGGGTTGCGCGCGCGCATGCCGAGCGCGAACGCGTTGATGTTGCGCACCGTCTCCGCGGTCGGCACCGTCGACACCAGCCCGGCGCGGCCGCTCCTCGACGCGAACCCGGCCAGCATCCCGGCGAGGTGGAACCCCTCGTACATGCGGATGCCGTACGCGCTCGCGCGCCCCGGCCGGCCGACCTCCGCGAGCACCGTGACGTACGGCGGGTCCTTGATCTGCCGCAGCGCCGCCTCCGCCGGGGCGTGATAGCCCGGCGACAGCAGGAACACCCCGGCGTAGCGCTCGTACGCCAGGCGCGCGAGCCGCGAGCCGATCTCGCCGTGCGGCACCCCCCAGTTCTCCTGGAGGTCCGCGCCACCCGGCGCCTCGGCGGAGATGCGCCCGATCGCCCGCAGGTGGGCCGCGCCGCGCAACGAGCCCTCCGGGAACGGCAGGTACAGCGCGACCTTCGGCGGCGCCGCCCGCGCCGCAGGCGGCAACGCCAGCGCCGCGAGCGACGCCGCGAGCGACGCCGCAAACGCGCGGCGGTTATGATTCGACCCTGTCCCGTCCATCCTTGGGAGTGGCGCAATGATACAGGACCGCCGGCTCTACCGGCCCAACGTCGGGATCATGGTCGCGAACCCGGAGGGTCTCGTGCTCTGGGCGCGGCGCGCCAACACGGACATCTGGCAGTGCCCGCAGGGCGGGATCGACCCGGGCGAGACGCCGGAGCAGGCCCTCGCCCGCGAGCTGCTGGAGGAGACCGGCCTCGACCTCGGCCGACTGCGCGTGCTCGCGTCGACGCCGGGATGGACCGACTACGTGATCCCCGAGCCGCTGCGCGGCCGCGGGGGCCACGTCGGCCAGAGCCAGAAGTGGTTCCTGCTGCGCTTCGACGGCGACGACTCCGAGGTCGACCTGGCGGCCGGCGGCGCCGAGCCCGAGTTCGACGCGTGGCGGTGGGAGGACCCGGCCGACATCCCCGCCCAGGTCGCCGAGTTCAAGCGCGAGTCCTACGGCCGCGCGCTGCGCGAGTTCCGCCCGCACCTGCGCCGCCCGGCGGCGCGATAGCTCAGCCCCCGCGGATGTCGACGCCGCCGTCGCCGGCGACCACCACCAGGTCCGCCGGGCGCGCGGCGAAGATGCCGTTCCCCACCACCCCGGGGATGCTGTCGATCCGCCGCTCCATCGCGAGCGCGTCGACCAGCCCCAGGTTCGACACGTCGAGGATCTGGTGGCCGTTGTCGGTGACGAACCCCTCGCGCCACACGGGGAGGCCGCCCATCCCCGCGAGCCGCGCCGCCACCTGGCTGCGCGCGAACTCCAGCGTCTCGACCGCCACCGGGAACGCGCCGAGCAGGTCCACGCACTTCGAATCGTCGACGATGCACACGAAGCGGCGCGCGCACGACGCGAGCACCTTCTCCCGGGTGAGCGCCCCGCCGCCGCCCTTGACCATGCGCCGGCGCCCGTCGATCTCGTCGGCGCCGTCGATGTAAAGGGTCGGCGGCCCCGACTGCGACAGCCCCACCGGGGAGAACCCCGCCTCGCGCAACAGCCGCGCGGTCTCCACCGAGCTCGCGACCACCGCGTCGATGCGCGCGCGCACCGACGCCAGCCCGGCGACCAGGTGGCCGACCGTCGACCCGGAGCCGACCCCCAACACCTCGCCCGCCGAGACGAACCCCAAGGCCGCCGCCGCCGCCTCGCGCTTCCTGTCCTCCGCCGGGCGACTCACCGGCCGGCCCGTCCCGCTCCGCTCGCGCCCATGGGGGTATTTTCGCCGAAAACCGGCGCCGGCGCGAAACTTGGTAGAATCCGCCCGGGACACGCCTTGGGACGGGCGGGAATAGCTCAGTTGGTAGAGCGCAACCTTGCCAAGGTTGAGGTCGCGAGTTCGAGCCTCGTTTCCCGCTCCAGGCCCGGGGCCGGGGCGCGCGCCGGCGCGGCGGGCGCCGGCCCTGGCGGGATGGCAGAGTGGTCATGCAGCGGCCTGCAAAGCCGTGCACGCCGGTTCGATTCCGACTCCCGCCTCCAGGACGAGCGGCGGCCGACGTTGAGCGGCGCGGATGTGGTGGAACGGTAGACACAGCAGACTTGAGCGAAAACTTGAGTGCCGCCCGGGAAACCGGGCGTGCAGAACCGCCCAAACTCGGGGAAAGCTGTGCCGAGAGGCTGCCAATCCCGAGCCAAGCCCGAGAGGGAAGGTGTAGAGACTAGACGGGCGGCGCCTACAGCCGGGCGTGTCCGGCCAGGGCGAAGGGATAGTCCAGGCCACAAACGAAAGGCGGCGAAAGCCGTGGTGGCACGAAAATCTGCTTGGCCGCGAGGCCAGTGCGGGTTCGACTCCCGCCATCCGCACCCCCCTTGCCGCGGGGGTAGAATCCCCCGCCATGGGGACCGGGCCGATCCAGCCTGCGCACCGGCGGCGGCGCCGGTGGGGCGCGGCGTGCGCCGTCGCGCTGGCGGGCGCGCTGGCGCTGGCCGCGCAGGTCCACGGATCGAAGAACGAGCGTCGCGCCGGGATGCTCCCTGAGTTCGCCTACCCGTACGCGGACCAGCGGGAACACTGGGTCAACTCGCCGCCGCTGAGCGTGAGGGACCTGCGCGGCCAGGTGGTCGTCATCGAGTTCTGGACGTTCGGCTGCGTCAACTGCCGGCGGTCGATCCCGTGGGTCAAGTCGGTCGAGGAGAAGTTCGCCGGGCGGCCGTTCACGGTGGTCGGCATCCACACCCCCGAGTTCGATTACGAGAAGGACCGCGACGCCGTCGCCGCGGCGGTCGCCCGGCTCGGCATCACCCACCCTGTCATGCTCGACAACGACTTCGTCTTCTGGAGGGACATGGGCACGCGCTACTGGCCGACGTTCCACATCGTGAACCCGCGGGGGCGGGTTGTGGCGACGGTGGTCGGCGAGGTCCACTCCGGGACGGAGCGCGCGGAGCGGATCGAGCGGCTGATCGCCGGGCTGCTCGGGGACTGACGGGGTGGCGGTGAACCTGCGGCCTCCGGGCCGCCTGCTACCGGTCGGGGGGATCTCCCTGGGCGCGACCTGCGCCGGGATCCGCAAGCGGGACCGCGACGACCTGGCGGTGCTGTCAGTCGCGGCGGGCTCGTCGGTCGCCGGGGTGTTCACGCTCAACCGTTGCCCGGCGGCGCCGGTCCAGGTGTGCCGCCGGCACCTTCGCGCCGGCGCGGACATCCGCGCGCTCGTGGTGAACTCCGGGATTGCCAACGCCGGGACCGGTCCCCGGGGGGTCGCCAACGCCCTCGAGACCTGCGCGATCGCGGCGCGGCTGCTCGGCTGCAAGCGCGGCCAGGTGCTCCCGTTCTCGACCGGGGTGATCATCGAGCAGCTGCCGGTGGACCGGTTCGGCGAGGCGCTCGGCCGGTGCGTCTCGGACCTGGGCGCGCGCAACTGGCTGCGGGCGGCGCGGGCGATCATGACGACGGACACGGTGCCGAAGGGGGTCTCGAGGACCGTCCCCCTGCGGGACGGGAACGCGACCGTCACCGGGATCGCCAAGGGGTCGGGGATGATCCACCCGAACATGGCGACCATGCTGGCGTACCTGGCGACCGACGCGAACATCGCGCCGAAGCGCCTGGACGCCGTGCTGCGCGAGGCGGTGTCGTCGACGTTCAACACCATCTCGGTGGACAGCGACACGTCGACCAACGACTCGGTGGTCGCGGTCGCGACCGGGGCCGCGCTTGGGCGCCCCGCGCCCCCGGCGCGGGACCTGCGCCGCGTCGCCGACGCGATCGGCGAGGTCGCCGAGCGCCTGGCGCTCGCGATCGTGCGCGACGGCGAGGGCGCGACGAAGCTGATCACCGTGAACGTGCGCGGGCTGGACGCGGCGTCCTGCCGGAAGGTCGCCGACAGCATCGCGACGTCCCCGCTGGTCAAGACCGCGTTCTTCGCGAACGACGCCAACATCGGGCGGCTGCTGATGGCGATCGGCAAGGCCGACGCCCCGCTCAGGCAGCAGGACGTGCGCGCGACGATCAACGGCCTGCCGGCGATCCGCGGCGGCCAGGTGGACCCGGACTACGACGAGGGGAGGGTCACCCGGCAGATCCGCCGGCAGGAGATCACGCTGGACGTCACGGTCGGGCGCAAGGCGGGCAGCGCGCGCGTGAGGACCTGCGACCTGAGCGACGACTACGTCCGCGTCAACTGCCACTACCGGAGCTGAGCGCGCCCGCGGCGCCCGCGCGCGAGTGAGGATCCGGGACCTCCTCCGGCGGCTGGAGCCGCTGCTCCCGTCCGACGGGAGCGAGCTCGACGGCGACGCGCGCGCGTTCACCTGGAGGCTGGGCCCCCTGGGCGGGACGCTCACCCCGGTGCGCGACATCGAGCCGGCGGACCCGGCCGACCTGCACGGGGTCGGGCCCATGCTGGAGGCCGTCCGAAGGAACACCGCGTCGTTTGTCGCCGGCCGGCCGGCGAACCACGTGCTGCTCACCGGGCCGCGCGGCTGCGGCAAGTCCACGCTCGCGCGCGCCGTGCTCGGCGAGTTCCTCGGGAAGGGCCTGCGGGTGATCGCCACCGACCCGGAGGGGCTGTCGGCGCTGGGCGACATCGTGCGGCTGGTGCGCGGGCGCCCGGGGCGGCACATCGTCTTCTGCGACGACCTGTCGTTCGACCGGCACCGCCAGGCGTTCCGCGCGCTGAAGGTCGCGCTGGAGGGTGGGCTGACGGACGCCGCGCGCCACCTGCTCGTCTACGCGACGTCGAACCGCCGGCACCTGGTCCCCGAGCGCCTGGGCGAGAACCTCGAGGCGCGCGCCGACGCCGCGGGCGAGATCCACCCGGGGGAGACGACCGAGGAGAAGATCGCCCTGTCCGACCGGTTCGGGCTGTGGGTGCCGATGTTCGCGCCCGACGAGGAGGAGTACGTCGCGATCGCCCGCCACTGGCTAGGGCGCCTGCGCGTCCCGTGGAGCGAGACGCTCCGCCAGGAGGCGCTGCTGTGGGCCATGGAGAAGGGGACCCGCAACGGGCGCACCGCGCACCAGTTCGCCGTCGAGAAGGCGCAGCAGCGCAAGGGGCGCCCGCCGCG
>CAZZIL010000361.1:0-1685 GCA_964654265.1 uncultured Gammaproteobacteria bacterium
TCCCAAGGAAACTGCCGCCCTTGCGCACCGGGTCGCCGGACGGACGACACTCTCAGGCAGGGTCCCGGGATCCCGCGGTGGGACGGCCCGCCACCGCGCGGGCTATCCGCCCCGGCCCGTGCGCGAAAGACCGGGCACCGCACCCGCGCAACTCCGCGACCCGGTCACGACTCCGCCGGGGCCGACAGGACCGGCTCCCCCTCCTGCTCGACAAGAAACCGGCAAAGCAACGGGATCCCCGGTTCCCAGAGGTCCGGCTCGGAAGGCTCCCACACCAGTCCAAGGTGCGCCAGCCTTTCCCAAGACACGCCCGGGTCCCGGCCGTTGGCGACCGCGGCGCCCTCCACCGCGGCCACCAGTTCCGCCGTGGTGAGCCGGGCATCCCGGCCCCGGTCAGCGACCATCCTCGACACGGCCTCCGCCTCGCCCAAGACGTTCCGCTCACCCGCCTCGCGACGGCGGTCGCCGTGGAACGCCTGCAAACTCCTCTTCATGGCGGCGATCCCCTTGCGCGCATCCTCCGCGGTGATCCGCCGGGTCCCGCCCCGGGCGTGGGCCGCGTTCCAAGACTCGAAGCCGAGCCTCTGCACAAGGAGGGGATACCGATGACTCTCCTCCACCAGGCTCTCCAGCGCGTCCGCGTCAACGGGCATCCCGGAGTCTTTCGCCGGTTTCGCCAAGGCTTCCCGGACCGCCTCGTCTGTCTCCAGGCGGCCGATCCGAAACCTTGCGCAACGTTCCCAGAAGTGGGCGCGCGTCTTCCCGAGAGGCTCATATTGCGAGCTGTGTGGAAGGTGCCCGGTAACTGTTAAAATACAGTGACTTATGGTGGGGCAGGCAGACTGGCCGGGATAACGCGGATCAGTTGACCTGACAACCCCTCAACCCCGCAAGGCCCCTGCGGTACTGATGGTTCAGAGCAGAAGCCGACTGTGCGCCCTCGCCTCGTAACCACCGGGAGCAGATCACCCACACAACTCGCAATATGAGCCTCCCGGGATGGGCGACCTGCGCCTCGCGCCCGATTCGAAGGTGGTCGTTGACCCAGGTGGGATTTCCGGTTCACCCCGGCGGAGCTGGTGGACGCGGTGGAGAGTGCCGCAGCCCCCAACGGCCGGGACCCGGGCAGGTCCTTGGAAAGGCTGACGCACCTTGGGTTGGTCTGGGAGGTCCCCGAGGCGAACTGTTGGGAGCCGGGGATCCCGTTGCCTTGCCGCACATCGCCGACAAGGTGGGCGTGCCGGTCCCGCCTTCCCCGAAGGCGTGACCGGGCCCGGGTGTCTCGCCAGTGCCATCCCCGGTCTTTTGCGCGCGGGCCGGGGCGGATAGCCCGCGCAGTGGCGGGGCTGTCCTCGCCGGTGTGGAGGGGTTTCGGCGGTCCGCGCCGTGCCACCGTCGGCCGGCCCCGGCATTCTGTGAGACATGCGCCGGACCGGGAGCGGCGGGGCGGCTCGCCGCGGGGTCCCGGGACCCTGCCGGAGAGTGTCGCCCGACTGGTGCCCCTGTGTGCAAGGGCGGCACTTTGACGGGACCTCGGCTCTTGAGACGGTCGTCCCGGGCCGCCGCGGTGACGATGTCCGCATAGCCGACCATGCTGCGCGACCCGGAAAAGTCGCGCCGCAAGGAGCGGTTGGCGTGGCAGCGTCGGTCGCCTTGGGCCACGCCACCACGCTGGTCCCGGCAGT
>CAZZIL010000362.1:0-1864 GCA_964654265.1 uncultured Gammaproteobacteria bacterium
GGCAGGGACGGACCAGACCCAAGAGGCAGGGCAAGGCGCGCGGGCGAGGTTGGATTTCAGGTCCCCTTGCCCGGCGAGCTGGGCAAGCGCAATCCGAAGCGGGGCGGCGGTGCCGTGCGCCTTCGCCCGCGCGCCTTGCCCTGCCTCTTGGGTCTGGTCCGTCCCTGCCATTTCCCGCGAATTTATGCCCTGCTGCCGTCCGAGTCAACCCGGCCGGTCCGCGTCGGAGGACGACGCATCGGCGGTAACCGTCTGCGCATCCGCCTCGACGCCCATGGCACGGCAAGGGCGAGGCCGCGCGCGGGACCGGTCGCAGGGGTGTCCGGGAAGGCGAGTGGTGCGCAACCGGGGGTGGCGCCGCGGCGTGTCGCCCACTCCTCCCGGATGGTGTGTTTCCAAGGGTTTCGGTCCGCGCCAATCGACTATAATCCTGTCCGGAAGCGATTTCGTGGCAACGCACTGGAACACGAAGACGCCGGGCGGCCCCTTGGGTCGTGGGGGCACGGACCGGGGGACGCGACGCGGACATCCCGCGGTCTTTCCGTGCCGGTCGGGACTCACTGTCACGGGGGTGTTCCGCTTCCTTCTCGCCGTTGTCGCCCTGTCGCTTGGGGCGGCGCTCTCGCCCGCCGACGTGTCGGCGCAGGCGGTTGATTTCCCTGTTGTCGACGCGGTTCCCGAGGGGAGGGTGGTCTCCGATCCCGTGCCGCCGCCCCTGTTCATTCGCCGTGTGACCCCATGGGTGGCCCGGAACGGTCACGCGGTCGTGGCGGTGGAGTGGAGACCCGTGACCGCGCAAGGAATCCCTGCGATCACCGGGCACGAGGTCGGCCACCGGCTGAGCGGCAGCGGCGCGGCCTACACGGTCACGACGGTGGCCGCCGCCGACTCCGCGGTGACGATCGGGGGGCTGGCGGCGAATTCCCGGTACGATGTGCGGGTGCGCGCGACCAACTCCGCCGGGGCGGGCACGTGGTCGACCGTCGTGGCGACGACGGCGGGCGTCCCGACAAAGGTGTCGATCAGCGGACCCGACGTTGTCCGGGAGCGCAACGCTCAGGAGTACTACCTGATCGGCATTGACGCGTTCGTGTCCGAGCGGTTGACGGTGGACCTGGAGTACGGCGGCACGGCGACCCGCGGCGTGGACTACCAGGGCCTGGACGTGGCGGTGTCCCCCCGCAACACCCGCATTGCCGTGTACCCGATCGATGTGTTCGCCGACACCGCCGTCGAGCCGCCGGAGACCATCGAGATCACGATGAGCAACCCGCGCAGCGGGACGGGGGACCTCGCCGTGGACGGCGCCAAGCACGTCATCACCACCACAATCACCGGTGCCCTCCCGGAGTTCGCCACGGGCGACGGGCGCAAGCGCGAGGGCGACCGGTTCCGCTACCTGCTTGACACGAACATCGGCAACCAGATGCCGATGACCCTGTATTTCGAGACCGCCGGTTCGGCGACCAAGGGGGCGGGTCTCGACTACACCGCGACCGAGTCCCCGCTGACGATCAACCCGGGCGACGTCGCGAAGGAGATCTCGGTCACGGTGAACACCGACCTGCTGCTCGAGCCGGACGAGACGGTGGAGTTCCGGCTGACCACGCTGCGGGCGGAGGGGATGCCCGACATCCCCTTGGGCGGCGAGGACGCGACTGTGCGCACGGTGATCGAGGGGCAGAGCGTCTCGTTCGCGGCGGCCCCGCCCCACAAGGAGGAGGGCGACCGCTACTTCTACGTGCTTGACACCAGCCTCGGCAACTCGAAGCCGCTGACACTCGACTACGAGTTTCTCGGCTCGGCGACCGAGGGGGTCGACTACACCGCGACGCAGCCGCCGCTCGTCATCAACCCGGGCGAC
>CAZZIL010000363.1:0-1886 GCA_964654265.1 uncultured Gammaproteobacteria bacterium
ACCACCAAGCCCACCGCGATGATCCGCCCGATGAGTATCTTCTTCGGGTCCGCCGTGTAGTCGAAGGCGGACCCGGCCACCCGAGTGTTGCCGTGAAAGTAGCGGGCGGTCCTGACCTTGGCCCAAGCGGAATAGATGCCCGGCGTGAGCGCGCTGAGCAGGATGTTGACTATCCAGATGCCGAAGTATTCCCGGGCGTTGCCGTGAAACCCGAACGAATGGCGGATCGGCTCGTCCATGCGTCGCCCCGGCCCGAAAAGCCCATTACACACCGTTTCCGCCCCCTGGGTAAACCGCCCGGTCGCGCCGGTGTCGCGCCAGCCGGCCGCCGCCCGCCGCGGCCGGGCGGAAACCCCGCCCAAGGTGTGCGATACTTGCGGTTCGCGGCGGGCAGGGGCATCCGGTGGAGCGGTACAGGGGCACGACCATCGTCTCCGTGAGGCGGGGCAAGCACGTCGTCGTCGGCGGCGACGGGCAGGTCTCCCAGGGCGACACCGTCATGAAGGGCAACGCCCGCAAGGTCCGACGCCTGCACAAGGGCCGGGTGCTGGCCGGCTTCGCCGGCGGCGCCGCGGACGCCCTGACCCTGTCCGAGCGCTTCGAGGAGCAACTGGAGAAGCACGGCGGCAGGCTGGAGCGTGCGGCGGTGGAGCTCGCCAAGCTGTGGCGCACCGACCGGGCCCTGCGCCGGCTGGAGGCGTTGCTGGTCGTCGCGGACCGGGAGACGTCGCTGATCGTGACCGGCAACGGCGACGTCTTCGCGCCCGAGGACGACATCATGGCCATCGGCTCCGGCGGCCCCTACGCGCTGTCGGCGGCCAAGGCCCTGATGCGGAGCACCAAGCTCGGGGCGCGGGAGGTCGTGGAGCAGAGCCTCGCCATCGCCGCGGAGATTTGCGTGTACACCAATTCGGAACACACCATCGAAGAGCTGGATGCCGGGTGACCGGCCCGCGACAGGGGAACCCCGCATGTCCGCCATGACCCCAAGGGAAATCACCTCGGAGCTCGACAAGCACATCATCGGGCAGGACGACGCCAAGCGGGCGGTGGCCATCGCCCTGCGCAACCGCTGGCGGCGCATGAAGCTGGACGAGGCGCTGCGCGCCGAGATCACCCCCAAGAACATCCTGATGATCGGCCCCACCGGGGTCGGCAAGACCGAGATCGCCCGGCGCCTGGCGAAGCTGGCGCAGGCGCCGTTCATCAAGGTGGAGGCCACCAAGTTCACCGAGGTCGGCTACGTGGGGAGGGAGGTGGAGTCCATCGTGCGCGATCTGGTCGACATGGCCGTCAAGATGCTCCGCGAGGAGGCCCTCTCGAAGGTGCGGAACCGGGCGGAGGACCGGGCGGAGGAGCGCCTCCTGGACGCGCTGCTGCCCCAGGCGCACGACGGAGCGGACGAGGCGGGGAGCGACAACCGGTCCGCCGCCAGGCAGGTGTTCCGCAAGAAACTCAGGGAGGGCGAGCTCGACGGCAAGGAGGTCGAGATCAAGGTCGCCGAGTCGCCGGCCAGCGTCGAGATCATGGCGCCGCCCGGCCTCGAGGACATGACCAGCCAGCTGAAAAGCATGTTTTCGAACTACAGCGGCGCGCGCAAGCGCTCGCGCCGCATGAATGTCAAGGACGCCATGAAGGTCGTCCGGGACGAGGAGGCCGCGAAGCTCGTCGACGAGGAGGACATCAAGCGCCGCGCGGTGGAGGCCACCGAGCAGACCGGCATCGTCTTCATCGACGAGATCGACAAGGTGACCGGGCGGGCGGGCGCGGTCGGCGCGGACGTCTCCCGCGAGGGGGTGCAGCGGGACCTGCTTCCCCTGATCGAGGGATGCACCGTCACGACCAAGTACGGCAGCGTCCGGACCGACCACATCCTGTTCATCGCC
>CAZZIL010000364.1:0-3118 GCA_964654265.1 uncultured Gammaproteobacteria bacterium
GTGGCCACGGCGGGTGCGGGCACCCACACCGGACGCGCCCACTTCGCGGACGTGTTCGCGTCGGGGGCGGGGAACGCCGTGTTGCGCGGCGGCAGCGGCAACGATGTCTACGAGCTCGCGCGCGGCGGGGGCGACGACACCATTGACGAGACGCACGGCAACGCCGCCGGCAGTGGCGGTGACGCGATCCGGTTGGCATCGGGGATCACCAAGTCTGATGTCGACTTGGAGGCATCAGGGAACGACCTCGTGGTCCGCGTCCGTGCGGGGGGCGGGAAGGCGGCCGCCAGCATGCGCGTGACTGGTCAGCTTGGCACCTCGTCGGCCGCCAAGGTCGAGAGTATCGAGGCCGACGATGCCGTGCTGCTCGCGCGCAACTACCAGATGTTGCTCAACGAGATCGCGGCCTTCCGAGCCGGGACCTCGTCCTTCAGCTCACTGGATCAGATCCGCGACCACTACTGGGACGACCGCGGCCAGATCACCTTCCCGACCACTTGACCGGGGGGAGGAGTGATGCCGGGGGATACCGAGGGATCTGGCTTGAATCGCCCAAACCGGGACAGGACGGCGCGGCGCGGTGAGGGAGGGATTGCACGAATGCGAGGGGTGCCCCGCGACCCGGTGACAGGGAGCGGGGACAACAGAGAGAAGGGGTGTCGATCTGTGGGACCGCGTTTTTGTGAGGCGGTCGGCGCATCTCCCGGGGCGTTCACGCGAAGCATCGTCAGTGGTGGGGAGTCGTGCGCCGAGCTTACCCCGGTGTTCGAGTCCGTCCCCTACAAGGACGGCGAGGCACTGGGGCAGGAGGACGAGGCATGCGCCGCCCACTTGACCTCTGCACTACTTCCGGTTATAACTCGTCTACGAGTTGCCAGATCGATCAGGACGGCACTGCTGTTGATGTCCCTCCCTGTGCTGTCGGCATGCGGCAACATGCCGCTGAGCTGGGAGTGGCAAGTGGCGTGGAAAATCGAGCCCGACCCGGAATTAGTGCAGGCAGTGGAGGAGAACCGGATCGAAGACGCAGTGAGGATGGTCAAGCGGGGAGGCACTCTTTACTACCGGAAGCGCGGTTTTGGCGGGATAGACCGATGTTACGGGGGAATATTGGGCCTCGCGGCAAAGCGAAACCACTCCGAGATGGTGAGGCGAATGATCGAGGCGGGAGTGGAACCGAACCCTCCTATTGCGCGTGAAAGCCCATGTATCAGTGCCTTGTCGGATGCGGCGAGAGCGGGGCATGTCGAGATAGTGAAACAGCTGCTGAATGCAGGAGCCCATCCCAACTGGGAGGAGGCGGCATGGACCGCTAGAACAGTGGAAAAGACGAAGAAGCTCCTTGCCCGCTGGGATGCGTATCCAATCGCGAGCCGAAGTGGCAGACCGGTCTCCTTGTCAGCCCCCCTAGTTGGCGCAATCGAAAATAACCACATCGAGGTTGTGAGGATATTGTTGAATGCGGGGGCCCACACGACAGACTCGCTATTGCGTGCGGCCGAAACCGGAAACATCGAAATCGCGAGATTGTTGTTGGATGCCGGCGCGGATCCGAATCTCTTACCTGGCTGGTACACCCCATCAACCGAGAACTTGGCATACCCCGAGATTGCCGAATGGTACCCCCTATCAATCGCGGCCGTGGCAGGTCCTCCCGAGATGGTGCAACTGTTGCTGGAAGCCGGAGCACGCATCAATGGACCGAAATCGGCCGTGCACACTCCCCTAATGGGTGCCGCACTTGTCGGCAACATAGAAACCGTGAAAATGCTGCTTGAAGCCGGGGTGGACACTCATGCCGGAGACCCCCTAAGGGCGGCGGCAAAACACGACCACACCGAAGTGGCAAGAATCCTGGTCACCGCCGGTGTGGAACTGGAGTCAACCGCCTCTCCTCTCGGGTGGACTCCTCTGTTCTACGCAGCGCGTAGCAACAATGTCGACCTGCTGAAACTCTTGATCAAGGCGGGAGCGTCCGTGCACGCCGTCAACAAGTATGACTCCACTCCCCTGATGCGGGCGGCAATGGAAGGGAGTGCCGAGTCTGTAAACGTGTTGATTGGGGCGGGAGCGGACATCGACGCGGAGAACGCACTAGGCGGGACTGCCCTGCTTCTCGCGGTGAAACATGGCCACCCCGGTGTTGCCGGACAGCTGCTTGACGCGGGCGCAGATCCAAATCGGATGTCTGCGCGAATCGGCGTCACCCCCCTGCAGTATGCGGCAGGCCGAGTGAGTCCAAGCCATGTAAAACTATTTATCGAGGCGGGGGCGGATGTCAATTTGCCGGACCCGGACGGCCTAACGGCCCTGATGTTCGCAGCGGCGGGGATCACCCCGGGGAAGCCGTCCTTCAAGAATTTCCGCTGGGAGGAGAGCGCTGACTTCCGCCGGTTGCAGAACTGGGATAGCAAAATCCTCTGGAAGAAGGAAACCGACCCTGCACTGATCCTTGCCAGAATCAAGGTCGTGCGACAGCTTATAGTCGCCGGGGCAAGCCTCAACGCGACGGACCAAATCCATGGTTCCACCGCATTACATCGCGCGGCGCGCGAAAATCGGCCGGAAATTGTGCGCCTGTTACTCGAAGCCGGGGCAGACCCGGGTCTGACCACCAAAGACGGCATGACCCCCTTGCGCGTGGCCCAAAAGGCGGGGCATCCTGACATTGTGGAAATCATTTCCGCTACCACTAAAAGTCTGTGACTACCCCGGACTAAGGATTTAAACGCGACGTCCCTTGTTTTCAGGGGATGAGTACTGCGACAATCGCCTCCGACGCAAAAAAAGGAGGTCAGATGACGAGGCTCACCCTGAGACATCGGTACAAGATCGAGGTCGGGTTTCAAGACGGCAAGACGTGCGCGCAGATCGGCGAGGCCGCCGAGGTCGACGCCTCGACGGTGAGCCGGGAGATCCGGGCCAACGGCGCCTCGGGCGCCTTCCGCAAGTGCCGGGCGTTGTTGCGGGCGGGGGAGAAGGTCCCGCGGGCTCTCTACTGCGCGGAGGCGGCGCATGCGTTGGCGGCGGGTCGGCGCAAGGGCGTGGGCGGTCGCCGGGTCGAGTTGACGGAGGAGCAGGAGGCGTTCATGGTGGCCCATCTGCGCCTCGGGTGGAG
>CAZZIL010000365.1:0-6659 GCA_964654265.1 uncultured Gammaproteobacteria bacterium
GAAGCGGTTGGCCACCGCGCGGGAGTCGTGGCCGCGGGGTTTTTTGTCAGGGGTGTGCACAGGTGTGCAAGGATACCACGAAACTGGCGGGTTGGCGTGGCTCAACACATATGGCTGAAGTGCGCCAGTTGGGGGACGGGCGGATTGTAGCATCCCTGAGTTGCGTGGGACTTCCGGTCACGCACTGCTCGGCCTTCGGGAGTCAGCGCTGCGCGGGAGTGAGGAGGGGGGCATTCGCCCCCCCCCTTTCTGTCGCATCCTTACGGCCTCACGGCCGTCTTGCGGTTCCCGGCGCGCACGCCGCGAAGAGGGCGGGAGTAAGGCGGGCCGCTACGCGGGCCACGGGCTGCGCCCTCTGGTCGCACCCGCCCAACTCCCGCCGCTTCGCGGCGCACACGCCGACCGCCGCGGACAGGATGCTCAACGCAAGCGAGTGGCCGCGTGGCGGCCAGGCCTGTGAGGGCCATGAAGGGGTGGCCCGCCGGACGTGCCGGCGGGCGCGCGGTCTTGCCTCGGCCGGATGGTCTTGGGGCGGGTTGGCTCACCACGTGTGGCACTGCGCAGGCGTGCGCCAGCCGAGTGCCCGGTGTGGCCGCAGGTTGTGGTAGACCGCCAGGAAGGAGCGGACGATCTTCGCCAAGCCGGCCACGTCGGCGGGCGGCTCGTCAAGGCGGTTGAGGCATTCGCGGCGAAAGGTTCCGTTGAAGGATTCGATGATGGCGTTGAGCTTGGGGGATCTGGGCGGGAGGACGTGGAGGGCGATGCCGCGCTCGGCGCAGGCGTCCTCGAACTCGGCGTGGAACTCGGCGCCGCCGTCGACCTGGATGGCCGCCGGCGTCCCGTCGTGGCAGACCTCGGCGAGCAGCCCGGTGGCGGCGGCCGCGGTGGCGCGTTCGGCGACGGCCGCCCACACCCGCCGGGTCAGGGTGTCAATGGCGAAGATCACGGCGAGACACTTGCGCTTGCCGACGCGGACGAACAGGGTGTCGGCCTGCAGGAGGTCCTTGGGCTTGCGGGGCTCGGCGGGCTTCGCCCGCCGCGCCCACGGGCGCTTGCGTGGCTTGGCCCGGGGGGCGTTGCGCTTGCCGGCGCGGATGGGCTCGACCTCGCGGTCGCGCAACAGCCGGGTGAGCACGCGGCCGACGGTGGCCGCCGACACGTCGGCGCCGCGCTGGCGCAGGAACGCGGCGATCTTGTTCTTGCCCCAGGCGTGCGCGTCGCGCAACTCGGCGACCTGCCGGGCGAGGTCGTTGGTGCACTTGGCCGGCACCCCCAACCGGCGCGGGCGCCGCGACCGGGCAACCAGGTTGGCCGCGTTGCCGTTGAGGGCACCGGCCCAGCGCAGGATGTTGCGGTAGGGAACGCCGACCACGTTGGCCGCCGCAAGTGCCGTCAGCCCCTGCGCCCGCGCCTCCTCGTGGCGCCGCAACGCGCCCGGGCGGCGTCCGACCTCCGGGCGCTGCTTGATGAGCTTCTCGACCCGGACCTGCTTGGTGGGGTGGTAGACTGTCCGTGCAAGGTTGGAAGACGGCTTTCCGAGGCGGTTGACAACCTGCATGGGGGGCTCCTTCTTTGGTCGGATTGGGCCCCTCTATTCTGCAGCTTGCTTGCCATATGTGTTTGAGCCACGCCACCGGACCGATTATCATTCCCCTTGGGCAGGGAATCTGGGGACGACATGAAGACATACTCGGACAGGCCGCGGAAGAGGAGGTCGAGGAAAGACACGGCCGCCTCCGACGGCGGTGGCCCGAAGGACCGGGCGAAGACGCGGGCGGCACACGGCAAGGATCCCGCCCCGCCGGACAAGAACGGCGCGGTCGGCCCGGCGACGGAGAAGCTGGCGGCGAAACCGGCGGCAAAGCCGGCAGCGGAAGTGGCGGCAAAGCCGGAGGCGAAACCGGAGCCCCGCCGTGACGATCCCGCGACGCCCGGCAATGGCGGCAACGGTGACGCCGGGAACAAGGGAGTCGTGGGCGAGATCGGCAGCACCGTCGCCCCCGTCGGCACCGCCGTCCCCGTAGGCCCCGGCAGCGCCGACGATGCGTTTGCGCTGATCGAGCGGAACCTGGGGGCCGTCTACAACCTGCTCAGCCAGGTGCCGATGGGCGCCCGCGAGCCGCTGCGGAAGCTCAACTGGACGGTGTTGCCGGCAGTCGCCCTGAGGCAGTTCCGCCTCGTGCGCGACAAGGACGGGACGCCCGTTGCCTACGTCTCGTGGGCGCTGTTCTCGCAAAGGGTGGAGGAGAAGATCACCAAGCTGCCGATCGACGACAAGCTCTTCCAGTCCATCGTCCCGTCGGACTGGAACAGCGGCGAGCGGCCGTTCATCATCGACCTGTACGCGAAGGAACCGAAGGTGGGGCAGCTGCTCGTCACCCGCATCAAGCGGGAGCTCTTCCCCAACACCGAGCTCCGGGCGCGCGGCATCCGCGCCGGCGGCAAGGAGACCGAGTGGCTGGTGGTGAAGCCTAGGCAGCCCGGCAAGGCGCCGCCAGCCGCCCCGCCGCCGGCCGTCTGAGCGTGACGTCTCCACCCCCCGTAGCCGGCAACCCGGGAAAGGGGCACGGATGCTCAGGACGCTGCTGAAGATCGCGCCCGTCGTGGTGGCGGCGGTCGGCTGGGCCCGCCAGGCCAGGAACGTCACCAAGGGCGGGAAGGTGTCGCGCGGCAAGCGCCAGGCCGACGACGCGCTCGATGCGCTGCGCGAGCCGCTGGCCGGGCGGGTCGGCGAGGCGATGGAGGGGCATTTCGGCCCCGACTGGCTGGACACCGGGGGCGGGGAGGGGGCGCGGCGCCCCCCCGACGTCCAGCTGCTGTTGCGGACGATCATCTGGAACTGGGACGCGGTGTTCGGGGCGGACCCGCGCATGGGGGAGGTGCGCTCCGACGTCCACCTGTGCCTGGAGGCGCGGCAGCGCCCGGCGAGCCTTGCGGACCCGATGAAGCGGCGCGAGCTGCTCCTCTACATTGAGGCGATCGGGAAGCTCGCGGACGCGATCGGGGCGGACAGCTCCCGCGCCCGGCAACTGTACGTCGAGCAGGAGCGGGATGCCGCGGAGACCGGGGTGTGGTGAGTCCCGCGCGCCCCGGCCCGGCTTCGCGCGCGCCGGCGGGCCGGTCCCCGGCGCGGGGTCAGAAGTAGAGCCGCACCCGGACGGTCGCGCTCGCGGGCAGGTGCCCGAACTCCGAGCGGATCCCGCCGTCGGCGCCAAGGCCCTTCCCGTTCGCGAGCAGCACCGAGAAAAGCAGGTCGGACTCGTCGCCAAGCGAGTAGGTCAGCCCGGCCTGGTGCGCGACCGAGAAGGCGGTCCCGCCGCTGTCGTCCTCCAGCGGCGCGGCGAGCAGGAGGTAGCTCCCGGCCAGCAGGGGCGTGAGCTGGCGCTCAAGCGCGATCCCGAGGACGTCCCGGCCGAGCTGCTGGTGAAGCCCCGCAGGTCCCGGGAGATCCAAGCCGCGCGCGGCGAGTCCCCGTCGCGTGCGCGCGCCGTTCGTGTTGCGGTGCCACTCGGCGACGACGACCGTCCCGTCGTCAAGCCGGCGGTCCACCCCGGCGATGGCGAACCACGCGTTCCCGCCGGGGCGGCCCAGCCGGTAGTGCGCGGCCTCGACGCGCCATCCGGTCCCGCCCCAGGCGCCCTCGAGGGAGCCGCCGAGCACGTTGTGGCCGGTGACGCGCCCGGCAAGGAGGGACATCTCCGACTGCGCGCCGACGGCGCCGCGGTAGCGCAGCGCGACGCCGGTTCTCCCGTCCTGGCCGTCGCCGCCCGACGCGAGCACGACCGCCCCGGTGAGCGACGAGAACGCCGAGGGGTACCAGTCGGCCGTCAGGGCGTCGATCCCGGGCTTGAACTCCGTGTCCAGGTCGGTCGGCGCGAACGCGCCGAACACGTTCAGGGGCTGCCACAGCCTGCCGCTTCCCCAGTCGATCGGCTGGCGTCCCGCCCCGAGCGAGAACGCGTCGCCGCGCAGGCGGTAGACCGCCCGGTCGAACTCGTAGCCGACACGGAGCGAGCGCCTTCCGTCCCCCTTGTCGGTCCAGTCGGCGCCCAGCTTGCGGCGGCGGAACGGGTGGCTCTCCCCGCCGGCCAGGTAACCGGTCGCGCGCAACCGGGAGACCTTCAGGTGCACGGACCACTCGTCGCGTTCCCCGGCGTGGTCGAGCATCAGGCGCAAGGTCTCCTGGTCCGCGGTCAGGGTCTTCCCGGCGTCTTCCCGGCCGACGTCCCCTTGGCGCGCGTGCGCGACGACTCCGGCCACCGACACCCGCCCGGTCAGCTCGGCGGCCTGCGCGACCGGGACGGCAAGCGCCAAGGCGACGGCGAGCGCGCGGGCAGGCAGGTCACCCGGCATCGCGGTCCCCGGCGCGCTCGTCAGACTCGATCCGGCCGTCGCGCATCCGGACGATGCGCTCCGCCCGCTCCATGACGCGGGGATCGTGCGTGGAGAAGACGAAGGCGGTGTTCTCCTCGTGCGACAGCCGGTGCATGACATCGAGCAGCGCCGTGGCGTTCTCGGAGTCCAGGTTGGCCGTCGGCTCGTCCGCCAGCACCAGGCGGGGCCCGGAGGCGAGCGCCCGCGCGACCGCCACCCGTTGCTGCTGGCCGCCGCTGAGCGCGGACGGGCGGCGGTGCATGGCGTCACCAAGGCCGACAAGCCCCAGGTAGTGTTTGGCCCGTTGGCGCCGCTCCTCGGGGGATCGCCCCTGAAGGACCATGACCAGCTCGACGTTCTCCAGCGCGCTCAGCACCGGCACCAGGTTGTAGGCTTGGAAGACGAACCCCAGCTGGAACAGCCTGAACCCCGACAGCTCGGCCTCGCCCATCGCGCTGATCTCCCGGCCGTCGAGCAGGACGCTCCCTTGGCTCGGTGTGTCGAGCCCGCCGATGATGTTGAGCAGCGTGGTCTTGCCCGACCCCGAGGGGCCGACCAGCGCGACAAACTCCCCCTCGCCGACTTCGAGGCCGACGTCCTGGAGCGCGCGCACCTCGGTGTCCCCCTGGCGGAAGGTCTTGCCGACGCCGTCGAGTCGCAGCAGGGTCACCACGGCCTTCCCGGGGCGTCGGCGCCGGCAGTGGGGGTCATGTGCGCAGCGCCTCCACCGGGGTCACCCGCGCCGCCTTGGCCGCCGGGTAGAGCCCGGTGGCCAGGGTGGCCGCGAACACGGCGAGCGTGAGCTGCCGGACCCGCTCCCACGAGAGCTCGGAGCGGATGACCGGGTCCATGAAGGTCCCGGCGATCGAGGTGTCGCCGCCCGACATCGCCGCGACGTCGAACCCGTGGTGGGCGTACCACAGGTGGATGCCGGAGCCGACGGCCCACCCGGTCGCGATCGCGAGCAGGCTCAGCAACAGGGTCTCGCACAGCACGAGGAGCATCAGGTTGCGGCGGCCGAGGCCGAGCGCGCGCAACAGCCCGAACTCGCGGGTGCGCTCCAGCACGCTCATCAGCACCGTGTTGACGACCCCGAAGACCACCATGACGGTGATCAGCGCGAGGAAGATGTGGGTGCTGGCGTTGTCCAGGGCGATGAACTGGACGACCTGGGGCATCATCTCCCGCCAGTCGAGCACCGCCGCCTGCCCGTCCCCGGCGAGTTCCGCCAGCCGCCCCTTCCAGAGCGCCATCCCGTCCGCGTCGTCCAGGAAGACCGCCACGCGCGTGAGCGGCCCCGATGCCGGGTCGGCGCCCTCGCCCTCGAGGAAGCGCCGAGCGAGCCCGATGTCGGACAGCGCCAGGAAGTCGTCGAGCTCGCCCACCCCGGTGTCGAAGATCCCGCGGACGCGGGCGAGGTGCGCCTGGGAGTCCCCGCCCCGGCTCCCGGCCATCAGCACGACCTTGCCGCCGACCCGGGCCTTGAGCTTGCGCGCCATCCCGTCGCCGATGAGGATGCCCCGCGCATCGCCCGGCTCCAGCCATTCCCCGTCGACCAGGCGCGGCCTGAAGAACCCGGCGCGGTGGTCCGCCTGCGGGTCAAGGCCCTCCAGCCCGGCCCCGGTCGAGTTGTGGGGGGTGCTCGCCAGCACCTGCAGCGCGACGCGGGGATCGTGCCGGCCCGGGATGCCAAGGGCGCCGATCCGGTCCGCCATCCCGTCGCCGTCGGCCAGGAACTTGTGGTTTGCCGGGCTCTCGATGTACCCCTTGGGTTGCACGGTGAGGTGTCCCTCCCCGAGCCTGATGGCGTTGCGGATCATCGAGTTGTGCGATCCGTCGGCAAGCCCGACGAACATGACCGCGAGTCCGAACCCGGCGGAGATCGACACCAGGGTGATCACGGTCCGGCGCCTTCTTCGCCACAGGTTGCGCCAAGCCAGCATCAGGAGGACCGGCAGCGCCAGGCGGCCTTGGCAGGCGCTCATTGCAACGCCTCCACCGGCCGCAGGCGCACCACGCGCCAGGACGGGACCAGCGAGGCGAGCACGGCGACCACGACCACCAAGGCGCACGAGGCCAGGATGTCGCCCGGCCGCATCCAGCCTCTCATCACCGGCTCGAAGACGATCCCGGCCCAGTCGTAACCGTCCGGCATGACGCCGCTGAAGTCGATGCCGTGCACCTCCAGATAGCGCCCGCCCCATGCGCCGAGCGCGGCGCCGGCGACCACGGAGACCAGCGAGAGCAGGAGGGACTCCAGCAGCACGACGGCCATGAGCGATCCC
>CAZZIL010000366.1:0-2236 GCA_964654265.1 uncultured Gammaproteobacteria bacterium
GCGGTGCCCGGTCTTTCGCGCACGGGCCGGGGCGGATAGCCCGCGCGGTGGCGGGCCGTCCCACCGCGGGATCCCGGGACCCTGCCTGAGAGTGTCGTCCGTCCGGCGACCCGGTGCGCAAGGGCGGCAGTTTCCTTGGGACACGCCGCCACGTTGGTCCAGGCGGTCCGCCGGGATCGAGCCCCGCCCCGGAAACCGCAGGACATCGTCAAACGACGAGCAACGTCCCTTCTTGGTGCGATCCGTTCCGCCATCCGGCCGACCATGCGGGCAGGGGGAGCCACGCACGATCCGGTCACGCTCTTCGGCCTGTCGCGGATGCGGTCGTCATCCCGGCGGCGTCGGACATCCCTCGGGAGGTGCCCATCCCTGTGCGCGCCGCGTCCCCAATACCGTCGACAGGCGCGCGCCACCCCGCCTCGACCGACATGAGGTCGCCACCAGTCCCATCTGTCCCGGGTTGCGGAACATGTCCACCGCGGACATCCGCGTCGCCTGCACCAAGTCGAGCGCGGCGGCGAGCACGGCATCCGGGGACCTGCTCCCCGCCCCGGGTGGCAACGCCCAGATTCGCCGCGCGGAGTGTTCTGGCTACCGGTGTCCCGGGGGCATAACAGGAACCCCCGGCAGTCCTCCAAGCACCCGGGTCTCAGCCAAAGAACCCCCGCACCACGGTAAAGACTTCTGAAAGCTCCGTGCGCAACTCCCTGAAGCGCAATCTTTGCCCCGGGGTACCCGGGGGAAGGGCGAGTGCGCGACAGACATCCGCGTGGGCCCGGTCGTGTCTCGTCGCGGTGTCGTAGACGTTATAGCCCTGTGCGCCGGAAACCTCGATCGCCCTGACTTCTCCGCATTGTGCCATCGCGAGCGACACGTCAGTCAACGGAACGTTCTTCCGGTTGGCGTATGCCATTGCCCGCTCCCTCAGGTCGTCAGGTGAGACATGCTCTTCCCTGATCACGGAAAGTCCAAGAGCCTCCACCGCATGAAGCGCGCGCGGGTTGATCGTTGACAAGTCCTGCCGCAAGTGCTCGGGCAGGATGAGGCGGTAGAGGATTTCAGTGTGTTCGACCTTCCCGGGAGAGTGCTCGCTCACGGAGTGGCGCTCACAGTCGCCGTTGGGGTCAAGCCTTCGATAGTGGACGCACTTGCACCCGCTGTCCCCGTAGGCCAGCTCGACATCCCGGCACGACAGGTCGGGCGTCTTCGGCGTCCGTGCCACCCCTCACAGCTCCCGCAGGGGGTTGGCGAGCGCCTCGGGCCATTCGGCATCGATCGGGCAGTCCTCCGCCCAGTCCCGCCCAGTCTTCTTTCCTCCCGAGTACCGCAGGACAAGGAAGTGGAATTTCCCGTCACCCTCGAACGAGATTGACACAGACAGGTCCGCGCTGTCCCAGCAGAGCTCCACCGAGCCATCCGTGCCCAAGGACGGGTACGGCAACCGGATGTCATCCGGCCGCATCGCCAGGAATTTCCGGGCATCCGTCAGCGTGTCCGGGGAGACCGCCTTGGAGGAGTAACCGTCCCAGTCATCCGGGAGAGTCGCGTAGTGCGACAGCTGGGTCTCCAGCAGTTCCCTCATCTCGGCCTCGGTTCGCCGGGGAGCATTCGCCAAACGTTCCCGCGCAATCTCTGTGGGCGACTTTGTTCGCGTCTTGAGCTCGTGCTTCAGGCGCTCGACCGTGAGTTCCACCTTGGCCCGGAAGCGGCGGAGTTCCTCGGCATCGTCCTCCTGCCAAGACTCCGCCTTCCCTGAGCCGAGGGACTGCTGTGAGGTTCCCGCCCGCGCGGAATAGGAGATGTCGGCCATGGGTCTTTCGTTGTCCAAGCTATGGGACGTAGCATAGCAGACTGTCGGCGCGAGGGCAAGGGGCGGCACCGGCCCCGCAAGGGCAGGTTGGCAATGTCCGCCGGGCGGCCGCGTCGGCCTGTGCCTCGCCATGAGGATGGGCGGTTGGCCGGTCGCCGGGGCGTGCCCGGTGCTTCTCGGGCTTGGCGCCATCCGCGGCCCCACCGCGCGAACTCACCGCGGGTGTTGTGCCGCACCGGCAACCCGAGCCCGGCAACGCGCATCTGCACGGACACTGGCGGCGACGGCGTCGAGGGGCGATGTGTGGAGTCGGTGGCGGCCGACCCCGAGTCGTCCGGAAGACGTCCACCAGCGCCCGGTTGTCGCTCTCGGCGCCGATCGCCCTTGCCCGGCGCCGGTCCGGGGGTCTCCCGCACAAGCACACCC
>CAZZIL010000367.1:0-3737 GCA_964654265.1 uncultured Gammaproteobacteria bacterium
CCCCGAACAGGCCAAGGCGATCAACCTGCTCGTTGCCATAATGGAATCGGGCAAGGAACGCCCGTTTGAGCGGGAGGCAACCGATATCTACGCGCTTGACAACTGGGCAGGAGTCCACAGGAACATGGCCACACTGATCGCCGCGTGCCTAGCGAAGGCCGATGCCCTCTCGCAAGGCATGGCACAGCGGCACGGCGACCAGGTCCTTGACCTGGTGGAGTACCTTTTCGAGTACACCCACGGCAAGATGGGCACCAACCCGCGCAACGGACCCTTCGCGCTTGGCAACGACGGCACCGATCGCTTCGCGAGCGCGTCACAGTCCGTCCGGGGCGTGCTGTTCCGGGCGCCTGCGGGCATCGTCCGGGAACTCCGTCTCGACCCGGACGCCCAAGGCTCCGCGACCCTCTCCCGGGCGTGGGACATGTGCCGGACGTTTTTCGAGCGGGAATCCGATTGCTCGCCCATGTGCGAGTTCGGACACCACGTCCGACACCTGCACGACTGGGACGCGGAACGGATGCGGGCCATGGCAGGGCATGTCTTCCCGACCGCCGCGGCCGACAGGGAAAGGTTCCTGGCCGCGATCGGCAGCTTCCTCTCGAAAGACCCGACGGAGACGATGTTCTTCGACCCCGTCTTCCATGACCTGTACCGGCGTGCGATGGGGCTGACGGAAAAGGACGTGTACGACTCGGCACTGTCCAACCCGGCTTTGTCGGTCGGGCGGATTTTCGCGCATGCCCACCTCGAGTTCGAGAGGTTCGGGCCGGACCACCCCCTGTTCAGGGAGTTCCGGGAAGGGTGCACCCATCAGCAGATCGTGGGGTTTGTGGAGCACATCTGCCAGTGTTTCCGTTGGGGTTTCCCGGCCCACCTAGGCTTCAGCGCCCCCCGGGCCATCGCGTCCTGGGAATGGCTGCTCGGCCATCCGGACCCCGAGATTCTCCGCATGCTCGGGGACTGGATGTGCATAAGCAGCGGGGTCTTCTCGCCGGACGAGCTGGCGGACCTGACCCTCCGCACGCTGAGACTGACCAGTGGCCACTTGAGCAAGGACGCCGAGTTGTACCTGTCGATCGAGGGGCTTGCGGCAAAGTCCCCGGACAAGGCCCTCGAGATTCTGGAGCTGTACTTCCGCCCGGAAAACATGGGAGGCGGGTTCCCCAGGTGGGAACTCTACCTGTTCGAGCCGAAGCGTTGGGGCAATGCCATAGAGACCTTGTCGCAGAACCCCCGGACACAGGAGGGTGCGCGCCGGCTGGGCGAATTCCTGGAGGGGGTTCGCCGGGAGTTCCGGCGCGAGCGGGACAGGCAGGACGCCGAGCGGGTCGAGAAGGCCGAGGCACAATGAACTCCTGCCTTGCGATCCCCCCGGTGTGCGGTTCCTGGGCAGCAACCCGGGGGCCGCGTCCAGTGCCCGCCCCGCACATGGACGAAAACCGGTCACTCCCCCCCAGTCGTTTCTCGGTCATCAGGCACTCGGTCTTGCGTGGCTGCCTTGGTCGTTGCACCCGGGACCCCACGCGGCCAGCCGCCCACTCGGCGTGCCGACCTGTTTCCCCGCACCGCTTCCCCAAGCTTAGGGTCTGATGAGACACTACCAAACAATATCCGTGGTCCTGGGCGCGGGAGCAAGCCGCGAGATGGGGATGCCGACGTCCCAGGAGGTGGTGTTTGCCTTTGATGAACTCATGGCGACCCCCAATCCTCGGATCACAGACGAGGACCGGGCGTTGTACCGCCAGGTCAGAGGGCCTCTCCCGGAGGGGAATGAAGATTTTGAGGTCATTTTCGACCGACTGAGCCTGGACCCAGAAGACACGGATGTGCAAGGGACCCCCGAGGCCAAAAAAAGGCTGTTCCGTATCTTGCGCGAGCACTTTGGGGAACTGTTGCTTCTTGGCGACATGGGCACCGACAACTACTACGGGAAGCTGGACGTGCTCGCCGTCCTTCTCAGCTATGCGCTTCATGTGTACACCACAAACCAGGACACGGGCGTTGAGCAGGGCGCCGACCCCAGCCGCTTTGCGGACGGTTTTTGGGGCCGTGGCCCCGGCCATCTGTGGAACATAGCCCCTTTTCCCATCAAGGGGAAGAAACCCAGGGTTTGCCTGCACAAGTTGCACGGGTCGGTCAATTGGCAACGGACCCCCACCGGTGAATTCTTCTCCACCGACCCGTCACAAGAGGTCGATGTGACAAAGGCGGTGCTCGTGCTCGGACACAAGGCGAAGATCCGGTCAAAGCTGCCCTACACCTTCGAGCACCAAGCGAATCTGTTCCATCGCGTCGGCGCGGACCTGATCGCGGTCATCGGGTCAAGCCTTCGGGACCCGCATGTCAACGATTTGCTTCTTGGGGCTCTCCGCCGAGGCGCGGATATTCTGGTGGTCGCCCCGGAGCCGCCCGACGCCCTGGAGACACTCCGGGAACAGGCAAGGAAAGCGGTCCCGGGTGCCGATCCAAACATCACCCCGGGCAGGATCTTGCTGTTGCGCCAGGCGGCCAGGGAGTTTTTCATGGGGCTTCCGGGGTCGTTGTGGTTGGGGGTCCCCATTGACGGCGGCGGCGCGTGAAGGCCCTTGCGGCATGCCGACGGCACACACCGTTCCGCGACCTGGCAACGACTGGCGTCGGGGGGGCGGTCCGGGGACCGGCCGGCAGGTCCGGTGGCACTGGTGGGCGTGATATCCCCTGGCATCCCGGTCGTTGCCCGGTGATCGGACCGATGGCGATCGCGCGGCACCGCGGCGGGTGCCTGGGCGTGGGACACATGGGCGAGAGACCACCCAAGGTGCCGCCTCGGCTGGCGTTCGTGACCGGAGGCGGCAGGGCGGGATCGTTCACATCGGTCGCGGACTTGGGGGGTGTCCCGCGCCTTGCCGGGGTGCGCAACGAGAGGCATGCCGGGGCCGCCTGCACGGTATGTGCGCCCGGCAAGCTCGCCCGCGCGCATTTCGGCGCGCCTGCCCGACCGTCCTTTCACGCCACCCGCATGTCGGGGGACCGCGTTCGGACGGTGGTCCTCCACGCGACACTGGAGGCCGCCGTCGGGGGTCCCCTCGCCCTCGTCAGGAGCGGCGACCGGATCAGGCTCTCGGTGCGCAAGAAGTCCCTGGACCTGCTGCTCGACGACCGGAAAATCGAGCGGCGCAAGGCAGAGACCAAGGCCGCAAAACCCGACCCGGAAACCCTGCGCGGCTACAGCCGCCTGTACGCGGAAGAGATCCAGCAGGCCGACGAGGGCTGCGATTTCAGGTTCATGCAGCCCCGGCCGTTGCGCCGGCCCTGAGCCGGTCCCGCGCCCGGAGGGGGCGGGGAGTGCGCCCAGGCAGCAGCCGCCGGCCCGGAAAACCGGGGAGACGCACCGCGCGACAGGCCAGGTGCCAAGTGTGCTACACTGGAGGCACGATGACCCACGGAAACGACCACCGGGCAAGAGGAGCGATTGGGGAACCCCAATCCTCGGGGGGGACTGTGTCCCTTGGCGAGCAGGGCGCGACCACAGTAGGAGGCGCGTCATCGGCGGGGACCCACACCGCAAGCGGCGCGTTGCAAACGACAGCGACGGTGGAGCACCCTGTCGGCATCGGGGTGGCTTGGCCGCCCGCACCGCCCCGTGAGCGAGCCCCGGGCGCGGACACCGCGTCCGTCCGGGCCCAAGGCCCTGGCCAGATACTCTCTCGCCTGAGGCCCTTCTCCCGCCTTGCCCAGTACTACCGGGACGACCT
>CAZZIL010000368.1:0-2279 GCA_964654265.1 uncultured Gammaproteobacteria bacterium
GGAGACCGGCAACGGTTACCTGGGTGACGCCAACGATCGCCTGGTCGCCGAGGGGCACGACAGCGACTCGGCATCGCTGTCCCGGACGCGTTACGACTTGAAGGTGACGTTCCTTGGCGACGACGGGGTGGCGGTCGATGGCTCGGCCACGCTCCGCGACTTCTTCCGCCAGGCGTGGTCGCAGGTCGAGCGCATCGACTTCGCTGGTGGCGACTCGTGGGGGTTGGATGTCATGGGGGCCACAGACCTGCTCGATGACGGCGACGGCAACGCGACGGTCGATGGCTCCGACGGCTTTGGCGACCTGTTCGGCGCGGCGCCGGGCGCGCAGGTGTTGCGCGGCCGCCGCGGCGACGACACCTACCAGCTGGCGTCGGATTCCGGGCATGACACGATTGACGAGGCCGTCGGCAACGTGAACGCCGGCGACTCCGGGGACACCATCCGTGTCGCGGCGGGGCTGGCGCCGGGGTCGGTGCGCGCGGTGCGCGCGGGCGACGATCTTCTGCTGGAGGCGCTCAGCGATGCGGGCGCGCGCACGGCGAGCGTGCGGGTGCGCGCGCATTACACCGACCCGCGCGCGCGCATTGAGCGCGTGATGTTCCACTCCGGCGAGACCTGGGACGCGGACACCCTGCGGGGACTGCCCCAGCTGTGGGAGACAAAGGCTGGCGGCCAAGTGATGCGCGGCGGCGGCGGGGTCGACATCTACGAGGTCGGCGTGGGCTCCGGCTATGACACGGTCGACGAGATGTACCGCAACAACGGCGACAACGCGGGCGCGGACATCGTGCGGGTGACGGGCGGGCTCACCGCGTCGCGCGTGTCGGTGCGGCGCACGCGCCGCGACCTGGTGGTCGAGATTCTTGACACGTCGGCCCGGGTGACGGATCGCCTGACGGTGAAGGACCACTACTGGCTTGAGCCTGCCCGGGTGGAGAGGCTGGAGATGGGCGATGGCACCGTCTGGGACGCCGCCCGCCTGGGCGCGGTGGCGTTGACGGGATCCGGCACGCTGGAGGGCGTGGGCGGCGGCGTGTCCGACGTGTTTGACGGTAGCGGCCATCGCGACACCTACCGTGGGATGGGCGGCAACGATGTCTACGTGTTCGGCGCGGGCAGCGGTTACGACACTGTCGAGGAGGGGTATTCCAACCCGGTGGAGGGCGACTCGGGCGATGTCGTGCGCCTGCGCACCGGGACCGACACCTCTCTCCTGAGCCTGGGGCGCACTGCCGCCGACCTGACGATCACTCGCACAAGCAGAGGCTCGGTGACAGACCGTCTGACGATCCGGGACCACTTCGCGCATCCGTGGGCGGCGATCGAGCGCGTGGAGGAGGCCGACGGCACACTGTTGTGGGACGCAAGCGACTTTGCGGCGATCCCGTGGAACCCCCTGTCCCTGAGCCGGAACCCGACGGTGATCCGCGGCACGGCGAGCCGGGACACCCTGCGAGGGTCGAGGTCCTTGATCGACGAGTTCGATGCGAACGCGGGCGGCAACGACTATCTGTACGGGTACACCGGCAACGACGAGTACTGGTTGGGTCGGGACACCGACCTGGACGCGATTGTCGAGCAGGGGTCGGGGGACCCGGGCGACATGATCCGCATCAAGGCGGGGATCACGACGTCCGATGTGCGCGTGTGGCGCGACCAGCACGACCTGTACGTGGGCATTGTGACCAGCGGGAGGGTGAGGGACCGACTGCAGGTCGACGACCACTTTCACAATCGCCAGTCCCGGGTGGAGCGCGTGGTGTTCGCGGACGGGACGGAGTGGGGTGGGGCGAAGCTCATGGGGGCGCCGATCCGGGGCGCCTCCTTCACCCTGACCGGGGAGAACGGCCTGTCGGACGTGTTCGACTCGGACGGCCGGTCGGAGATGTTCAGCTCAGGCGTGTATGCGAACAACTACCTGCGCGGACAGGGGGGCGACGATGTGTACCTGTTGGGCCGCGGCACCGGGAAGGACACGATCCAAGAGTGGTGGAGTCGCACCAGCGGGGCTGGCGACGCGGCCGACGAGATCCGCCTCAAGGAGGGGATTGATGCGTCTGACGTGCGCGTGTGGCGCGACCAACACAACCTGTACGTCGGGATTGTGACCGACGGGCGGGTGTCCGACCACATGAAGGTGGAGAACTTCTACTACTACGACTCGGCGCGGGTGGAACGTCTGGTGTTCTCGGACGGCAGCGAATGGGGCATCCCGGAATTCATGGTGGCGCCGATCCGGGGAACTTCCTTCACCCTGACCGGGGATGATGATCAGT
>CAZZIL010000369.1:0-3611 GCA_964654265.1 uncultured Gammaproteobacteria bacterium
CTGGACCTACACGGCGCGCATCCGCCACGGGCAGTACCCGCAGTCGTGCATGCTGCCGTCGGTCGGCGACGGCGAGTGCGCGGTGCGGTTCGCGGTCCCGCAGTGGGCGCTGGCGCCCGGCCAGTCGGTGGTGGTCTACGATGGGAACGTCTGCCTGGGCGGCGGGGTCGTCCAGTAGCCCTTGTGCCGACAGTCGTGACCGACACCGCCGGCGCGCACCCGCCGGGAGGCTCCCCGGCGGAGCCGAACCTTCCCGGCACGACGGCGGCGGGCGAGACCCCGTCGCCGGACTTGGCGGACAGCGACACGGTCGTGGGGTTCCACCTGTCGGTGAGGTGTCCCTCCTCCCGGGGCGGGGTGTGCGCGGACATCGGCGCCACGCTTTTCCCGGCGCTCGGCGTCGACAACGGGCTGTTCGGCGAGGTCGTCGGCGCCAGCCCGCCGGGCGGGGATCCCGACGCGGGGATCTGGTCCTTGCGCCGGAGCCTGTTCGGGCAGGGCGCGCTACTCAAGTACCAGCGTCTTTGGGACAACGCGGGCCCGCGGGTCACGATGGAGACCGACTACGAGATCCTCGGCGAGGGCGCGGACCTGGCGGCGGCGGTGTGCGAGCGCAGTCTGCTGATGGTGCGCGCGCACCTGGCGGCCATGCGCGAGTCCGGCCCCGAACTCCAGATGTCGATGGTCGTCTGGTTCCAGGGGGACATGGGCGGGGAGGCGCTTTGCGGGTTGATCAGGGACCCCGGCCGGGACGTCCCGGCGCTTGTGCTCACGGGCGTGCTCTCCCACCCGATCGGGTTTTTCGAGTGGCGGGACGACCTGGACGACCAGGCGATCGTCGCGATGCTCGACGCCGCCGCGGCGCGCCGGCTGACCGCGGCGCTCGGGAAGGAGTGGTCCTGCTTCAGCGGGAGCGCCAGGCTCTACCGTCCGGGCTGGTCCGAGAGGGACCGCCACGACTGGCACCCGATCTGGCGTCGGCGGAAGCTGCTGCCTGAGGGGTGCCCCGCGGCGTTCGCGGACCGCGCCTTCCGTGACGGGGTCTTCCGCGAGGTGTTCGTGACGCCGGGGCGCCGGGAGCGCCAGGCGATCGCGGACCTTGACGCGCGTTTCGGGGAGTTGATGGAGAGGCATCGCGACCTCGATGGCCGGGTCAAGCAGGCCCGGGAGACGCTCAAGGAGGCGGAGCTGGAGGTCGAGGCCATCAAGGAGGACAGCGAGCGCCAGAAGACGGACGGGCGGGATACCGGGTCACGGCCCGGCGAGTCCCCGGAGAGACGGACGGCGCGGGAGGCGGTCGAGTGGGCGGCCGATGCGCTCCGCGACGACCTGGCGATCGGGGAAAAGGCCCGGGAGGACGCGGACGGGCTGGGCCCGGACGCGGGCCCGCCTGAGATGGTCCTCCGACACCTGGTCCGGCTCGCCGAGTTTGCGCGCGAGATGAGGAGGGGCGCCCTGGCGGACAGCACGCCGGACGACGCGGTGGTCCGCTGGTTCCAAGACCGGGGTTGCCAGGTGGGCCGCGATTCGGGGCGGTCCCCCGAAGAGTTCCCGCCCGGTTTCCCGGCCGAAGGCGAGACGCACCGGTCCGACTGGCACGTGGGACCGGGCGGGGAGGCGGAGACCGACGGGGTGCGCATCCACTTCAAGTGGGACCCGGGCTCCGGCAAGGCGCTGGTGGGGCGGATCGGGTCGGACCCGGGGGCGCCGCCGCGCGGGGAGCCCGGGAAGGCAGGCCCGCACGCCATCCCCTTCGTCCGCGACGACGGCGGGCAGGCTGATGCCGGGATTGCCAGCGCGCTGCCCGCCGGGCGCCTGGGCGTGGTGCGCGCGGTGGCGATCGTGGCCGGGCAGCCGTTCGCGGAGGTGCACGCCTTCGGGTCGGGGTGGCTCTTCCTTCACCCTGGGGCGTTCGCCGAGTTGGTCGCGTCGGAGTTCGGGCTGGAGGCGACGGCCGCGCTGGTCGGCGAGGACGTGTCCGACTTGCGCGAGCTCATGGAGGGGTCGGACGTGCGCCGCCTCATGCTGCGCATCGGCGCGCCCGTCCACCGCCACTGCGCGGTCGTTGACGGCGAACTGCGGGACATTTGCCCGTTGCCCGCGGGCGATGGCGGTTGCGTGATCGACTCGACGTGGGTGCGCGCGGAAGACATCGAGAATCCTGTCCATGCACCTTGAGCGGATACCCAACCGTGGGAGGAAGCCGACCATCCTGATTCGGCAGAGCCGCTGGGAGGACGGCCGGTCGAAGAAGACGACGCTGGCGAACCTGACGCACCTGCCGGACTGGATCGTCGACCGGATCGAGGCGCTGGTGCGGGGGAAGGGCAAGGTCCGGGTGGAGGACCTGGGGGACAGCCTGAGTTCGGCGCGCTCTCGGCCGCACGGCCACGTGGCGGCGGCGCTGGGGACCGCGCGCCAGCTCAACCTGCCGCGCATCATGGGCCGGGCGGCGACCCGCGAGCGCACGCTGGCGCTGGCGTTGCTGGTGGCGCGCGTGCTGGATCCGCGCTCCAGGCTGGCGACGTATCGCGGGTTGCGGGGCGACACCCTGGGCGACTCGCTGGGCGAGGCGCTCGGCATCGGCGACCTCACGCCCAAAGAGCTGCACGGGGCGCTGGACTGGCTGCGGGGGCGGCAGCGCGCCATTGAGCGCCAGCTGGCGAAGGCGCACCTGGGCGAGGGTTCGCTGGTGCTGTGCGACCTGGCCTCGACCCACTTCGAGGGGCGCGAGTGCCCGTTGGCGAAGCGCGGCCACTCGCGCGACGGCAAGCGCGGCAAGCCGCGGGTGGTGTTCTCGCTGCTGTGCAACTCGGAGGGGTGCCCGGTGGCGGTGGAGGTGTTCGATGGCAACACCTCGGATCCCGACACGGTGGACGCGCAGATCACCAAGCTGCGCAAGCGCTGGTCGCTGTCGCGCGTCGTGATGGTGGGGGGCCGCGGCATGCTGACCGAGGCGCGCATCCGCGAGACGGTTGAGCCGGCGGGCTACGGTTGGATCAGCGCCCTTCGCGGCCCCTCCATCCGGGGCCTGGTGGAGGGCGGGGCCGTCCAGCTGTCGCTGTTCGACGAGACCAACCTGGCCGAGGTGCGCGACCCGGTGAACTATCCCGGGGAACGCCTGGTGGTGTGCCGCAACCCGGAGCGCGCGCAAACCCGCAAGGCCAAGCGCGAGGAGCGGTTGCGTGCCACGGAGCGCAAGCTGGACAAGGTCGTGGCCGCCACCCGCCGCAAGCGCGCGCCGTTGCGCGGGAAGGCCGAGATCGGATTGCGCGTCGGCCGGGCCATCGGGAAGCATGACACCCTGCAGTTCTTCCGGGTCGAGATTGGCGACGACAGCCTCGCCTACCAACGCGACGAGGAGCGCATCGCCGGCGAGGCTGTGCGCGACGGCCTCTACGTCATCCGCACCAGCGTGCCCAAGGACGACCTCGACGCCGCGGACGCGGTGCGCGCCCACAAACGCCTGGGCCGCGTGGAGCGTGCCTTCCGCACCATCAAGGGCACCACCCTGCAGGTGCGCCCGGTGTACCACCGCCTGCCCAACCGCGTGCGGGGGCATGTCTTCCTGTGCATGCTCGCCTACCACGTCCAGTGGCACATGCGCCAGC
>CAZZIL010000370.1:0-4102 GCA_964654265.1 uncultured Gammaproteobacteria bacterium
TGCAGGCGTGCGCCGCGACCGACTGCGCCCAACCCGGCATCCACAGGGTCAGGAACAGCACGACAAGCCAGAGCGACGCGAACCACCCGCTCAGCCCGATGTCTCGAAGCCGCTGGGCGATCAGGACCAGGTGCACCCCGACGTACGCGGCAAGAATCACGGCGGAGACCCCCGAGGCGTAAAGGTCCTGGACATCCCTGTCCTCGAACGCCAGCGCGCCGAGGTCGAGCAGCGTCAGCAGCGGGCGGACCACGAAGAGGAACAGGAAGTTCACCGCGACGACCGCTGCGACGAGGCTGGCGCCTCCCCGGCGCGCGCGCAGCGAAAGCCACCGCCGGTTCCAGCGGGCGCGACTCATCCGGGCCTCCCCCGCGCTTCGCGCACTGCCGGCGGCCCGCGGGCGATCCGCGGCGCGGGATCCACCGCAAGGCGGGCCCGGGGTCGTGCGCCCATCGTCCCCTACCGACTCGCGTCGGCCCTCACAGCCCCGGGCACAAGCGCCAAGAGCAACAGCCACGCGGCCGGCCCGGCCGTCTGCGCCCACGCCGGCATCCAGGGGGTCGACCCGAGCACGACGACCCAGGACAGCGCCAGCCAGCCGCTCTGCCCGAAGTCGCGAAACCGCTGGGCGATCAGCGCAAGGCTCGCCCACAGGTAGGCGGCCGCGACCACGCCCGTGAACGCCGTGCCCATATCCTGGAAGATCTCGCGCTGGACATCGTCGATGCCGATCTTCCGGAAGCCGAAGCCGAGCAGCGCCCCCGCGACCGGCACCGCGAGGACCACCGCAAGGTTCAAGGCAACGACCGCGGCGGCAAAGCTCGCGCCGCTCCGCCGGCCGCCCGGCGTGAACCAGGCCTCATTCCAGCGGGCGCGACTCATGGTGGCAATCCCCGTCCGTCGCCCGGCGGCCCTCCCGGGGGCACGCCTGGCGGGCGGCGAACGGGACATTTGCGCGGGGGCGTCCCCAAAGGCCGCCGCCCGCTCCCGCCGTTGCCGGGACGCTCATGGCCGCACCCCGTCGCGCATCCCCTTCCCCAGGTCCCGGAGGATCTCCCTCGCGGCATTGTGGCCGGGTATCCCGGAGACGCCCCCGCCGGGATGGCAGCTGGAGCCGCACTGGTACAGCCCCCTGATCGGCGACCGGTAGTCGGCATAGTGTGGGACCGGGCGCTTGAAGAACAGCTGGTCGGGCGCGAGCTCCCCGTGGAAGATGTGCCCGTCCGGGATCGCCAGCCGCTCGCCGATGTCCGCGGGGGTGAGGACGTCCGCGGCGATCACCCCGTCGGAGAACCCCGGGGCGAAGCGGTCCAGCGTGCGGAACGCCGTCTCCCTGAGCCGGTCCCGCTCGGCGTCCCAGTCGGAGTCCTGCAGGTCGCAGGAGGCGTGGCCGCCGAACAGGTTGAGGACGTGCCTGCCCTTCGGGGCGAGGCTGTCGTCGACCACCGTCGGGCTGACCGGCGTCATGAACGGGCTGGACGAGTACCATCCGTACTTCGCGTCGTCGTAGGCGCGCTCCAGGTACTCGACATCCGGGGCGATGTGGACGTACGTCGGGTAGGCGAAGTCCCCGAGCGCCCCGTCGTCGACCGCCCGCTTCAGTCCCCTGTACTGGGGGAGGCGCTCGCAGGCGACGTTGATCTTGAAGGCGGAGGAGCGCGTGCGGTAGCGCCGCACCGCCCACACGAAGTCCCCGGGCAGCTCGCGCTCGTCGACGAGCCTGAGGAAGGTCACCGGCGCGGCCGCGTTGGAGACGACGAGCCGGGCCTTGTGCTCGTCGCCGTTGGCGAGCGCGACGCCGACCGCCCGGCCGTCCTCGACGAGTATCCGTCCCACGTCGGCGCCCGTCTCGATCTCAAGCCCGGCCGCCCGTCCGGCCGACGCGATCGCCTGGGTGATCGACCCCATGCCGCCGCGGATGAATCCCCACCCGCCAGCGCCCTCGTGCTCACCCATGACATGGTGCATCAGCACGTACGCCGAACCCGGGGACCGCGGCCCGACGAACGTGCCGATCGACGCGTAGTAGGCGAGCACCGCCCGCACCCGCGTGTCCTCGAACCAGCGGGCGAGGAAGTCGTCGACGCTCATGGCCAGCAGGTCGATGATGCGGTACCACCCCGACCCGACCTTGCGGTACCTCCACGCGTAGCCGGCGAGCTCCCGCAAGGTCCTGAGCGTCAGCCGGGACGGGTCCGGCGGGGTCTCGAACAGCAGGCGGCGGATGACCGAGGCCGCCTCGCCCAGGTGGCGGTCGAACGCCGGGTAGGCCTCCGCGTCCCTCTTGCTGAACCGCGCGAACTGCGCCTGCGTCTTGGCCACGTCGCCCGAGAACACGATGTAGTCGTCCCCCAGCGGGGAGAACATGTCGGAGCACGGGAGCACCTCAAGTCCGTGCGACCGGAGCCCGAGGTCCCGGATGACCTTCGGGTGCAGCAGGCTCATCAGGTACGAGAAGGTCGACGCGCGAAAGCCCGGGTGGAACTCCTCCGTGACGGCCGCGCCGCCAAGCGCCGGGCGCCGCTCAAGCACCTTGACGCGAAGTCCGTTCCGCGCGAGGTACGCGCCGCACACCAGGCCGTTGTGACCGCCGCCGACAACCAGCGCGTCGTGTGTCATCCCGCTCCCCCCGCCCCGGGGAGAGGCGCGCGCCGCCCGGGTCCCCGGCCGGTCCCGCCCGGCTGCGAAGCCTTCATGAAGCTGGTTCCCCTTGCCTGCCTGTCCCAATCATAAACCCGGAGCGGCCGGGCACGTCCCGCCGGGAACCGAATGGGATAGAATACGCCGTCCCCGGGGACGCCCGACGGGACGCGGCGGCCAAGTAGCTCAGTTGGTAGAGCAGAGGACTGAAAATCCTTGTGTCGGGGGTTCGACTCCCTCCTTGGCCACCCCCCACCGAGAAGCCACGATCCGCCGCAAGCCCTTTGCGGGCGGGGGTTCGCGTGTGTCAAAAAAACCACAACAGGCTGGCTTTTTCCTCTTGGCAAAGGTGTTAGTGCAGAATATTGCAGGGTTTTGCTACAATTCTACTACAGCGAGGAAGCGACCGATGGCGACGATCTACAAGCGAGGGAAGACGCGGAAGTGGCACGCGCTCATCCGCCGGAAGGGGATGAGCCCGATCGACCGGGCTTTCGTCACCAAGCGTGACGCGGCGGTCTGGGCCCGCGACATCGAGAACAAGCTCGACCGCGGCGTCGTCCGGGACATCACCAAGTCGAACGAGGTGACCATGGCCGAGCTGTTCGAACGCTACGAGGAGGCCACCCGGCACACCAAGCGCAACGCGCCGCACGAGCGGCACATGCTCCGCATGCTCACCCGTCGCCTCGGCAGCTTCACGCTGGCCGGTCTCACGCGGGAGAAAGTCTCGCGCTTCCGGGACGAGCGCCGGGACGAGGGGAGGTCGGCCGCCACGGTGCGCAACAACCTCCACCTGCTCTCGGCTGTGATCCAGACGGCGATCAACGACTGGGGCTACGACCTGCCCTTCAACCCGGTGCGCCGTGTCTCCAAGCCGCGCGCGGACAACGCGCGCGAGCGCAGGCTGGAGCCCGGCGAGGAGGAGCGGTTGCTTGAGGCCGCCGCGCAACACCGCAATCCCCTGATGCGGCCGCTGATCATCCTGGCGATCGAGACGGCCATGCGCCTTGGGGAACTCCTCGGCCTCGAGTGGGACCGGGTCGACCTCGACAAGCGCGAGGCGTACCTTCCCAAGACCAAGAACGGCAAGGCCCGTCGCGTCCCGCTGTCGTCCCGCGCAATTGCCGCGCTACAGTCAATCAAGCGGGGAGAATCACCGTGCGTGTTTCACTCGTGGCGCGGGGTCACAAGCTTCCAGCACGCGTGGCAACGACTTCGCAAGCGCATCGGCAGCGACGACCTGCGGTTCCACGACCTCCGCCACGAGGCCGCGAGCCGGTTCGCCGAGGGGGGCATGGACATCATGCGCATCGCCGCGATCACCGGGCACTCGTCCCTGCAGATGCTCAAGCGATACACCCACTTCCGGGCAAGCGACCTCGCCGACGAGCTCGACCGGATATCAAGGCACCCGCCCCGGCACTCGTAGGCGCGGGACAGGGCTATGACGGCGTGGTGC